>QKII01000073.1 GCA_003249625.1 Propionivibrio sp.
CGACCAGCGCACCACGCGGCGTTTCGATCATGGTACCGACCATGAACTCGACCGTCGCGTTGCGCTCGGCGAACACGGCCTCGGCCGTATCGCGGATCACCTTGGCCTGCGAGTTGAACTCGCGCACGGTACCGACCAGCGGGATCATGATCTCGACCTTCGGGTTGATGCCCTGGGCCTTGACGTTGAGCGCCGCTTCAAGGATCGCGCGGGCCTGCATCTCGGTGATTTCCGGATAGGTGATGCCGAGGCGGCAGCCGCGGTGGCCCATCATCGGGTTGGCTTCATGCAGGTCATCGACGCGATGCTTGATGCCTTCATAGGTCAGGCCCATCTCGATGGCCATCTCGCGCTGGTTGACGTCGTCGTGCGGCAGGAACTCGTGCAGCGGCGGATCAAGCAGACGGATGGTCACGGGCAGGCCGTCCATCGCCTTGAAGATACCCTCGAAGTCGCTGCGCTGCATCGGCAGCAGCTTGAACAGCGCACGACGGCGACCTTCTTCGTCACGGGCCAGGATCATTTCACGCACGGCCTTGATGCGATCGCCTTCGAAGAACATGTGTTCGGTACGGCAAAGGCCGATGCCGACGGCACCGAAATTGCGCGCAACAAGCGCGTCTTCCGGCGTATCGGCGTTGGCACGGACGGCCATCGTCTTGTAGCGCTCGGAAATATCCATCAGCTTGCCGAAGTCGCCGGAGAGGTCGGCTTCCATGGTCGGCACCTTGCCCTCGTAGACCTGACCGCTCGATCCGTCGAGCGAAATCCAGTCGCCTTCCTTGTAGACCTTACCGTCGACGGTCATCGTGCGAGCCTTCGGATCGACGCGGATCGCACCGGCGCCGGAGACGCAGCACTTGCCCATGCCACGAGCAACAACAGCAGCGTGCGAGGTCATGCCGCCACGCGCAGTCAGGATGCCCTTGGCGGCAGCCATACCGCGCAGATCTTCCGGTGAGGTTTCCTGACGAACCAGGATGACGTCGAGACCGTTCTGCACCCACTGCTCGGCTTCGTCGGCAAAGAATACGATCTGGCCGGTCGAGGCGCCGGGCGAAGCCGGCAGACCGTTGGCGATCGACTTCGCGCTCTTGATCGCCGCGCGGTCGAATACCGGGTGCAGCAGTTCATTGAGGCGATCCGGGGAAACACGCATCACCGCGGTTTTCTCGTCGATCATGCCCTGGTCGAGCATTTCCATGGCCACGCGCACCATCGCTGCGCCAGTCCGTTTGGCGGAACGGGTCTGCAGCATCCAGAGCTTGCCTTCCTGGATGGTGAACTCGATGTCCTGCATGTCCTTGTAGTGGTTTTCCAGCGACGTTTCGGTCTTGAGCAGCTGCTGGTAGATCTCGGGCATCAGCTCTTCCATCGACGGGAAGCGGGTACGGCGGTCTTCTTCGCTGACCTGGGCCAGCACGGCCCAGCGGCGGGAGCCTTCCAGCGTGATCTGCTGCGGCGTACGGATGCCGGCAACGACGTCCTCGCCCTGTGCATTGACGAGGAACTCGCCGTTGAAGATGTCTTCGCCCGAGGCGGCATCACGCGTGAACGCCACGCCGGTGCCACTCTTGTCGCCAAGGTTGCCGAACACCATCGACTGCACGTTGACGGCGGTACCCCAGGAGTCGGGGATGTCGTTCATCTTGCGATAGAGCTTGGCGCGGTCGTTGTTCCAGCTTTCGAACACGGCCATGATCGCGCCCCACAGCTGCTCCCATGGATCATTCGGGAATTCTCGACCAAGGCGGGTGCGAATCAGCGCCTTGAACGCGGCGACCATCTCTTGCAGGTCTTCAACGCCGAGTTGCGTATCGAGTTCGACGCCCTTCTTCTCCTTGATCTCGTCGATGATTTCTTCGAACGGATCATGATCTTCCTTCGACTCGGGCTTCAGCCCCATGACCACATCGCCGTACATCTGAATGAAACGGCGATACGAGTCCCAGGCGAACCGCTCATTGCCCGACTTGACGGCCAGTCCCTTGACGGCTTCGTCATTGAGTCCGAGGTTGAGGATGGTGTCCATCATGCCCGGCATCGACGCACGCGAACCGGAACGCACGGAAACCAGCAGCGGATCGGCCGCATCGCCGAACTTTTTGCCCATTTCCTTCTCGATGAAGGCAACGCCTTCCAGCACTTCCGCCTCGATCTGCTTGCGCACGACATCGCGACCCTGCTCGGAGTAAACCGTACATACTTCGGCGCTGATGGTCAGGCCAGGTGGTACGGAAATCCCCAGGCGGCACATCTCGGCGAGGTTGGCCCCTTTGCCGCCGAGCGTATTCTTCATATCGGCGGCGCCATCGGTCCGGGACGGACCGAATACGTATACGGACTTATTCGACATTTCTACCCCAATCAACGGACAAACAAACAAAAAACGGCTTGTACGGACGATTTGTTTTGTTCCGCTGCGTCGCCCGCCTTTGCCAACTATTGTTATTTCTTGTGAGCGCGCGATTGTAGCAGAACTCCGTGCCGCTCCGCGGCCGCTTTGCGCGCTATCTCGCTGATTTTACAAACAATTGGATAAATGGCCTGACCAATTAATTAAATTTTTGAGCATCACTCAAACCGTTCGATCAGCGCGACGGCATCAGCCGAAATCCCTTCTTCCCGCCCTACAAATCCAAGACGCTCGGCAGTTTTCGCCTTGACATTGACGCAGTCTGGCGCGAGTCCCAGATCCTCGGCGATTCGCTCCACCATCAGCGGAATATGCGGCGCCATCTTCGGACGTTGCGCGTTGATCGTTGAATCGACATTGACAATCCGCCAGCCGGCCGCCGTCAATCGGTCACGCACTTCGCGCAGGAGCGCTCTGCTATCGACATCGCGGAAACGCTCGTCGGTATCCGGAAACAGTCGGCCGATGTCCCCCATCGCCGCAGCGCCGAGCAATGCATCGACGAGCGCGTGCAGCAGCACGTCGGCGTCGGAATGGCCAAGGAGACCGCGTTCGTGTGGAATTTCGACACCGCCGATGATCAGTTTGCGCCCATGCACCAGCGCGTGGATGTCACTTCCCTGTCCGATTCGAATCATGCTTCCCTCGTCGACAAGACCAACTCGGCCAGACGCAGATCGGCCGGATAGGTCACCTTGAAATTCGTTGCGTCGGCTTTGACCAGCAGCGGCTTGTACCCTGCAGCTTCCAACGCACTCGCCTCGTCGGTTACGCCATGCATTCCTGCCAGCGTCCGGCAAAGCAGCCCATAGCGGAACATCTGCGGCGTCTGCGCCTGCCACAAGCCGTCGCGCGATTCTGTGGCAGCGACCCGCTGTTCCACGTCGGCACGCTTCAGCGTATCGGCCACCGGTACCGCCAACAGGCCGCCAACCGGATCGTCACGCAATTCATCGCACAGGGACGCGAGCATCGACCGGGAAACACAAGGACGCGCCGCGTCATGCACCAGCATCCAGTCATCGTCGCCAACAATTCCGGCGACGGCGTGCAATCCGTTAGCCACGCTTTCGGCACGTGTTTCACCGCCGCAGTAGAGCACTTGCAGCTTCGGTCCGAGGGCAGACCAGTCGTACGTTCCCCACCATTCATCGCCCGGAGAAAGGACAACCCAGACCCGTTCGATGCGTTCGAACCGGCACAGCGCGGCAAGCGCGTGATGAATCATCGGCTGACCGGCGAGTTCAAGGTATTGCTTGGGAATTTCAGCACCGAAGCGGGCACCGCTGCCGGCTGCGGGTACAAGGGCGAAATGACGTGACATCGCGCAATTCTAGCCGAAAGTGACAACCGCGCTCGTGCCACGCTCCGCCTTGCGACTCCCCGCCCCCTTTCATATAGTGAAGCGAAAGGAGTCTCTTCATGACCATAAACCTCCGTCCTGCCGCTGTCGCCGGCATGTTCTATCCGGACACCCCCGCAACCCTGAGTCGTGAAGTCAAGGCACTGCTCGCTGACGCACCGTTGCAAGGGGAACTTCCGCCGAAAGCGATCATCGCACCGCATGCCGGTTACATTTTTTCGGGACCAATCGCCGCCAGCGCCTTTGCTGCACTGGCCAGTATGCGCAACACGGTACATCGTGTCGTCCTGCTAGGCCCGACGCACCGGGTCGCCGTCCACGGACTCGCGTTGCCGCGGTGTGATGCATTTGCCACGCCGCTCGGCACCGTTCCGATCGACAAACCCGCGGTAGACGCCATCAGCGACCTGCCGCAAATCCTGTTCAGCGACGCTGCGCATGCCCAGGAACACTCGCTCGAAGTTGAAATTCCATTTCTCCAGACCGTGCTTGACGATTTTTCGTTGCTCCCGCTGGCGGTCGGTGACGCATCGCCTGGCGAGGTCGCTGAGGTGCTGGAGCGCGTGTGGGGTGGGCGCGAAACCCTGATTGTCATCAGTTCGGATCTGTCACACTACCTCCCCTATTACGACGCCCAGCACATCGATTCGCGAACGGCACAACAGATTCTAGGCCTCGACCCGATGATCAATCACTACCAGGCTTGCGGCGCCACACCGATCAACGGCCTGTTGCTCGCGGCGCGCAAGCGCGGCCTGCAGGTGCGTCAGCTTGACCTGCGCAACTCTGGCGATACGGCCGGCGACCGCTCGCGCGTGGTCGGTTATGGCGCTTTCGGTTTCTTCGCACCGGTAACGGGAGATCGACACCATGTCCATTGAGCCACTCGGCCACACCTTGCTGACCATCGCGCGCAATGCCATCGAGGAGGAATTCGGCATGAAGCCGCGCACGGTGACGCCGCACCCCGATCTCGCAAAACACGCTGCGACCTTCGTCACGCTTACCCAGAATGGACAATTGCGCGGTTGTATCGGCAGTCTGGAAGCGCGCCGCCCGCTGGCCACGGATGTCGCCGAGAACGCGGTTGCCGCCGCCTTCAGCGATCCACGGTTCCCGCCGCTACGCCGTGGAGAACTCGACCAGACGCGCATCGAGGTTTCCCTTTTGGACACCGCACGGCCCATGGACTTCGACGACGAAGAGGATGCGCTCAAACAACTCTGTCCCGGCATCGATGGGGTGATCCTGACCTGTGGCCACCATCGCGCGACCTTCCTGCCGCAGGTATGGGAGTCCTTGCAGACGCCGCGCCTGTTCCTTGAGCATCTCAAGCTCAAGGCCGGTTTGCCGGCTGATTTCTGGGGCCCAAACGTCGTCCTGAGCCGCTATGGCGTCCAGAAATGGAAGGAGCCATGAAAACCCCGGAATCCGCCTACCCTGCCCGCTGGTGGCACGCGCTACCGGTCGAAACCGGCAAACCGGCACGCATCCAGTGCGACCTGTGCCCGCGTGACTGCAAGCTGCACGATGGCCAACGCGGCGCCTGCTTCGTCCGTCAGAATATCGGCGACAAAATGGTGCTCACGACCTACGGTAGGTCGTCGGGATTCTGCATTGATCCGATCGAGAAAAAGCCGCTCAACCACTTTCATCCCGGCTCATCGATCCTCTCGTTCGGAACGGCGGGCTGCAATCTCGCTTGCAAGTTCTGCCAGAACTGGGACATCTCCAAGTCGCGGGACATGGATCGCCTGATGGATTCAGCCAGTCCCGAGGGCATCGCCGCGGCGGCGCAGGCCTACGGCGCACAGTCGGTGGCGTTCACCTACAACGATCCGGTCATCTTCGCCGAGTACGCCATCGACACCGCCAAGGCCTGCCACCAGAAAGGCGTCAAGACGGTGGCCGTCACCGCCGGCTACATCCATCCGGCACCGGCGAAGGATTTCTTCGCTGAGATGGATGCGGCCAACGTCGACCTCAAGGCCTTCACCGACGATTTCTACGTCACGCTGTGCGGCGGCCACCTGCAACCGGTACTCGACACCCTCGCCTACATCCACCACGAGACGAATTGCTGGCTGGAAATTACCACGCTGCTGATCCCCGGCCAGAACGATTCAGCTGCCGAGGTCAAGGCGCTGTCCGAATGGGTCGCGCGCGAACTGGGGCCAGATGTGCCGCTGCATTTCTCAGCCTTCCACCCTGACTGGAAAATGGATGAACTGCCACCGACGCCACCGTCGACGCTGACGCGCGCACGAAACATCGCCATGGACGCCGGACTGCATTTCGTCTACACCGGCAACGTTCACGACACGGAGGGCGATACAACCTTTTGCCCCGCCTGCCACGCCGCGCTGATCGTTCGTGACTGGTATGTCATCCGCCACTACGACCTGCCTGACGACGGCTGCTGCCCGCATTGCCACACCCGCATCCCCGGCCACTTCGGGCGATTCGGGAAACCCTTCGGGTCGCAGCGCATCCCGGTCCGACTGGCGCGGAGGTAAAGAGCGACCATGCTCGACTTCACTCCTGACGGCCTCGGCATTCCGGTCTCGATCCCATCCGAACACGGTCTGCTGTACGGGGAACTCGGCGTCCTGTCGAACTCGCCGGGTATCGTCGTCCTCGCGCATGCAACGCTGGCGTTCGACGCAAAAGACAAACTGCTGGCCGGGCAATTCCGCCGCGCGGGCCTTTCGACGCTAAGTGTCGATCTTCTTTCGCGGCAGGAAGAGCACTTCCCCGATGTCCACAACAACGTGCCACTGCTTGCCCATCGGCTAACCGACTTTCTCGGCCTGCTTCGCAACCGCATCGCCATGGGTGAATTGCGCGACCAGCCTGTTGGACTCTTCGCCGCGAATGCCACGTCTCCGGTTGTCATCCGTGTCGCGGCCCTGCGCGACCACGACATCACGGCAATCGTCTGCCGCGGCGGCCTGATCGATCTGGCCGGCGTGCTGTACCTGCGAACACTGGAATCGCCGCTGCTGTTGCTGGCCGAAGAGTCGGATAAAACGCACATCGACAGCAACCGGCGAGCCCTGCGAGAAATAACCTGCCGCAATGAATTCCGCCTCATTCCGGAAATCGGCCCGGACTACGCCGCATCGAATGGCATCGTGGAATGCATCAATGCGGCAACAGACTGGTTCACCGATTTCTTCTCTAGCCACCCGTTGAAAATGGACTGCTGACCGTCTCGCAAAGTTGTAGTAGTCTTGCCCCCCCTTTTGCAGCCCAGCCCAGTCATCGCCATGACGCGTGAATTCCAACGCGCCACATTCCACCGCTCCGCCCTCGTTCGCATCCTGTCCGACACGCAGCCGCAGATCCCCGACACGAAGTACGACTTCGGCGAACGGCTCGGACGCTGGCTGAACCTTTCGGATGCAATGACTCTGTTTTCCGTCCTTGGCGCGGAGGCCGACGCTCGCATGCTCGCGCAGTCATCAGACAATGACCAGCCGGAGCAACTGGCTCGCCTGCGCCAGACGCTGAGCGCGGCCATTCACCACGACGGCGTTTTCTGCTCGGTGCCTGAAGGCGCAAAACCGCGCATCCCGTTCCCGACGCCAACGCCCGCCGACGATATTGGCAGCACGCCCGACTTCACTCCTTTCCACCGCTACTACCTCGCGCACCAGCGCGAGATGACTACAGCGATCAGCGCGCTGCGCGCCAACGTCCGCAAGGCGCTGGCCGTACAATCCGGCTCCGGCCGGCAACTCGCCAACCTTGACGCGACCTTCGAGAAAGCATTGGCAACGCGCGAATACACCCTGCTCGCGAACATCCCGATCCTGCTCGCACAGACCTTCGAACAGCGCTACGCAGAATACCGCACCTCTGCCAACGACAATCATGATCCGGCCCTCTGGACCCAACCAGGTGGGTGGCTGGAGGCCTTCTGCAACGACGCAAAGCGCGCCCTGCTCGCCGAACTCGAACTTCGCCTGAAGCCCGTTTCCGGACTAATCGCCGCATTGAACGAAATGAATGAAACAAAACCGCATGAACAGTCCTAACCGCAATCTCAGTCTCATTGCCTTTTTTCTCGGTCTGGCCGCCGTCACATGGGTGGCCGTCGGATACGTTGGCAGCAGCACTCTGGCCTTCACCGTCTCCTGCCTCATCGCTGCCATATATGTCTCCGGTGCGCTCGAAATGTGGCGTTTCTACGACAGCTCGAGCGCGCTGGCCCACGCGCTTGACAACGTTTCCGACGAGGTCGACAACATCGGGGCGTGGCTGCAACAGCTCCCGATCACTCTGCAGAACGCCGTTCGCCTGCGCATCGCCGGCGAACGCGTCGCCCTGCCGGGGCCGAGCCTCACGCCATACCTAGTCGGCCTGCTCGTCCTGCTTGGCATGCTCGGCACCTTCCTCGGCATGGTCGTCACCTTGAATGGCGCTGTGCTGGCCCTGGAAAGTACAACCGACCTGCACACCATCCGTGCAGCACTCGCGTCGCCAATCAAG
>QKII01000010.1 GCA_003249625.1 Propionivibrio sp.
GCGCTCAAAGCGGTAGCGAATCGAAAGTGGAATAAACAGATTTAAGCCAGGTTTTCACGCGTTGGCGCTCCAATAAGCCGAGAGCTTCTTTCCCATCCCGAATATTGACTGCTGCCCAGAAACTGCTGTTTTGTCTGTCGATTTTCCGCATGCTTGTTTCATGCAAAGCCGGCAATGAAAAAACTTTGGCGCCGAGACCTTTCGCCTGAGTGAGTGCGGCGGACTCCTCCAGCAACGTGAAGTCGGATCCACGCCCCTCGTTTTTCACTACGAAATAATTCGGCCCTTCTCCATAGGAAGCGACGAGACGGCTCAGCAAGTCCACAGAGTCTTTTCCTGCATCGGCCAGATGCCAGAAATTGACCGCGACATCCATGTCCGTAAGCAGCGCAATGAGGTCGGAATCGTTGATCCAGCGCGCCAATGGAGCTGCGGTTTGTGCTGCAAGGTCAACAATCACGCTGCTCTCTTTTCCATCGGCGCCTTCGCTTTCAAAAACGCCAACAACCTGATCCAGCCCCTCATAACTGTCAACGATGATGGGAGAAGCATAGTCTGCATAGAAGCGGGTAAAGGAAGTGTGTGAGCGGTCCGTATCAAAACCCATGAACGGGCGTTCGCGATCGATGAAATATTGAGCCAAAACGCGCGCCGCAACCGATTTGCCCACGCCACCTTTTTCACCGCCAATAAAATTAAGAGATTTCATGCTTCTTTATGAGTCGTTGAAAATAAATCCAAAGATTAAGCTTATCAGCTTACAAGCAGCGTCACCAATCTCCGCCATTCACGACAGGGGAAATGGTATGGACACATCGCCCTTCGATCTCTCAATGGGATTTATCCGTGACGCTGCTCGCCTCTTTCTCGAGACGAACAGCCAGGACCCAGCGCCGCGGACAGCTCAGAAGCAGAGGTGTTTTAGAAAACGGGCCCTAGCGGGCCGACGGGTTCGAAATGCCCAAAGAGGAAGATACGAAGATCTTCACATAGCCGACGCGCCACGGCGCCGCTAGCACAACCAAAAACAAAAGAAGCGAACATCGACCATCGTCATACTCGCGCCAGTTGCGCGCGCATGGCGGCGATCACCGAATCGTAGTGGTGCGGGTCGCTGTCCTGGTCGGCCTCGTAAATGGCCGAACCGGCAACGAAGGTATCCGCACCGGCCAGCGCAATCGCGGCGATATTGTCCACCTTGACCCCGCCGTCGATTTCGATGCGAATCCGGCGACCGCTTTCCTGCTCGTAGTCCTTTATTCGCGCGCGCTTCCTGCAACTTGGTCAGTGCTGTGCGATTTTTACGCGCGCAATGCGGTTCATGCCGGAATGGCTGGAAAGACCGGACTAGTGATCGGTCAGCATCACGGCGTGTTTACCCATGTGCCGATCAGCCTGTTCGCCGGGCAGAAGAAGCAGCTTGACCTTAATAGCCCCGCCTGGCTTGGCGTGTTGGCCTCGACGGGGCAGAATTTCGCGCAATTCCCTGCCTGGGAAGAATTTAGTCGGCCCCGAACAACCTCCGTCAAATCGCGCAGGATTGACTGAGCCTAAAATCGAAAATTCATCTTCCGGGAGCCCCCCGGATAGCACGACCTGCCCTCGCAGTTCTTTTTTCTTCGCGAACCTTTGTGCACCTTTGTGCTGAAGAACTGAATTCTTCAGCATGAATCTCCTTTTCCAGCCCATCACGTCAAGGTAGCTTATACCCGGCAGAAAAAAATTGCCGACGATAAACGCGCGTGAAGCGCGCCATCGTCGGCGAGGGCCGGACCGATCGGGGACGAGGTCCGGCGAAGGAGGTAACAGGTCTAAAACAATATCTACAACGTCAGCGCCGGGATGAAAGCAAAGGCGAGAGTGGAGCCAAGGGCGACGAGATAGAACGGAATCAGCTCACGCGACGACTTGAGGATCGAGACGTTGGCGATGGAACTGGAGATGAACAGGGTCGTACCAACCGGCGGGGTATACAGCCCGATGGCCAGCGTCAGCACCATCACCAGACCGAGCTGTGTCAGATCGAAGCCGATCTGCTCGGCCAGCGGCACGAAGATCGGCCCGAGCAGCAGGATCGCCGCAGGCAGGTCGATGAACATCCCGGCGACCATCATGATCCCGATCAGCGCCAGGATGATCAGC
>QKII01000222.1 GCA_003249625.1 Propionivibrio sp.
TGACCGCAACGACAACGAAATCGTCGCCGACACATTCGCACAGCCAAAACGGATCGTTCGATTTCTCCCACAACTGGCGAAAGAAATCGAGTTCGACGTTCTGAGCCAAAGGGAAGTCCATGATTATTGGAAGCACGATCCGTTGTTTTTCCGTCATGATCGCTGTTTCGCTTTGGTCTGGCAACCTGACAGCCGATGTAAGCACAGGCACGCCCTCTCCCCGCTGCGCTAAACTTGCAGCCTGCATTCGTCAAATAAAGGAAAATCATCATGGGAGACCAATTCCACTCGCTGGACCAGGCCAAGGCGTCGGCCATCGACATGGCGGTCAAGTTCGGACCCAAACTGCTGGTCGCAGCCCTGATCATTTTCGCCGGGTACCTCGCCGCACGCTGGTGCGGAAAAATGACCGGGCGTCTGCTGGAACGCTTCCGACTGGAATTGCCGGTACGCGTCCTGCTGGAACGTATCGGCGAAATTATTGTATTCGGCCTTTTCGTAATCATGGCCATGCAAAACCTTGGCGTCGAACTCCTGCCGCTTGTAGCCGGTCTTGGTGTTGCCGGCGCAGGGGTCGCACTGGCGCTGCAAGGCATTCTCGGCAACGTCGTCGCGGGGTTGACGATCATTTTCACCCAACCCTTCCACATCGGCGACTACATTTCGATCGGCGAGGAGGAAGGTGAAGTACTCGAAATCAACCTGTTTACCACCACGCTCGGACACCCTGACCGTTCAAAGGTGGTTATTCCAAACCGCAAGATCGTCGGCGAAATCCTGCACAACTGCGGGCAGATCCGCCGTCTTGCGCTCTCCGTCGGCATCGCGTACGGAACCGATGTTGAAGCGGCGCTACGGCTGATCGAGAACGCCCTCCATGGCAACCCACGTGTGCTGCAAGATCCGAAACCCGTGATTGGCGTCGCGAGATTGGCCGATTTCAGCATCGCGCTCAACATCAATCCCTGGGTCGCGGTCCCGGACTTCGAGAGCGCGACAAGCGAGATAAACCAGGCTGTCCTGGTCGCCTTCCGCGAACATGGCATAGCAATTCCGTTCCCGCAGCGTGAAGTGCGCATGCTCCCGGTCACATGACTGCCATCTACCTTGCCGGTCCGGATGTGTTTCATCCCGATGCCGCGGAGCTAGCGCTCCGCCACAAGGCATTGTGCCATTCTTATGGTTACACGCCGCTTCATCCGTACGACCAGACGGCAACGACATCGGCGGCCATTTTCCAAACGAACGTCGCCATGATCAGCCAGGCGGATGTCGTTCTCGCCAATCTTGATCCTTTCCGCGGACCGGAGGTCGATTCCGGCACGGCATTCGAAATCGGCTTTGCCGCAGCTCGGAGTAAACCCGTCGTCGGCTATCTCACACTGACAGAGACACTGCGGGAACGCGTGGTACGGCTGCATGGCGAAATCCGTTACGACATGGTAAGGCAGAGCTGGCGGGACCGCGACGATCAACTGATCGAGGACTTCGGACACCCGATCAACCTGATGCTCGCCGAAGCCTGTGTCGCCGTGGTCACCGGAGGCCTGGAAGCAGCTTTGCGCTGGCTGAACAGCCACCGCCCCGCTCAACATGAGGAAGCAGGACGAACGCGCAGATGAAACAACTGATATCGGCCCTGGAATTTGCCGCCCACAAGCACCGCGACCAGCGACGCAAGGATATTTCGGCGTCGCCTTACATCAATCACCCGATCGCACTAGCTAACGTGCTGGCAAACGAGGCCGGGGTCGAAGATGAAACCGTGCTGGTTGCCGCCGTTCTGCACGACACGATCGAGGACACCGACACGACCATCGAAGAGTTGAGTTGCGCGTTCGGGCAGAGCATTGCCGGCATCGTCCTGGAAGTCACTGACGACAAGTCATTGCCCAAGGCAGAACGCAAGCGTCTGCAGATCGTTCACGCCGCAACCATCAGCCGGCCTGCAAAACTGGTCAAATTGGCTGACAAGATCTGCAATCTCCGCGACATAGCCACCAGCCCTCCCGCCGGCTGGTCGCTAGTCCGACAGCAGGCTTATTTCGACTGGGCACGCGCTGTCGTTGACGAGATGCGCGGCGTTCATCCGCAACTCGAGCAGCTCTTCGACCGCGCCTACGCTGAAAAGCCGGCTGC
>QKII01000152.1 GCA_003249625.1 Propionivibrio sp.
GTGCTGGCGCAGATGGGCTATCGCCCGCTCGTGCTTGAACGCGGCAAGGCCGTACGCGAGCGAACCAAGGACACCTGGAAGCTGTGGCGGGAAAACCAGCTCGACCCGGAGTCGAACGTGCAGTTCGGCGAAGGGGGCGCCGGCACGTTTTCCGACGGCAAGCTCTACAGCCAGGTCAAGGACCCGCGCTTCCTCGGGCGCAAGGTGCTAACGGAATTCGTCAAGGCCGGCGCACCGGAGGAAATCCTCTACCTCGCGCATCCGCACATCGGCACCTTCCGCCTCGTCAGCATGGTCGAGCGGATGCGAGCCGAGATCATCGCCCTCGGCGGCGAAATCCGCTTTCAGAGCCGCGTTACCGGCCTGCAGATTGAAGAAGGCAAGGTGCGTGGCGTCACGCTCGCCAACGGAGAAAACATTCAGGCCGAGCACGTCGTGCTGGCCCTCGGCCACAGTGCGCGCGACACTTTCGCCATGCTGCACACCGAGGGCGTCTTCATGGAAGCCAAGGCATTTGCCGTCGGTTTCCGCATCGAACATCCGCAAACACTGATCGACAAGGCGCGGCACGGCCCGAACGCCGGCAACCCACTGCTTGGCGCCGCAGACTACAAGCTCGTCTACCACGCCAGCAACGGCCGCGCTGTGTACAGTTTCTGCATGTGTCCGGGCGGACAAGTCGTCGCCGCCACCTCGGAACCGCACTGCGTGGTAACCAACGGCATGAGCCAGTACTCGCGCGCCGAACGCAACGCCAATGCCGGCCTCGTCGTCAACGTCACTCCGGAAGACTTCGGCGGTACCGACAATCCGCTCGCCGGCATCGACTTTCAGCGCAGGCTCGAAGCGCACGCCTTCGAACTCGGCGGCGGCACCTACGAAGCGCCGGGACAACTCGTCGGCGACTTCCTCGCTTGCCGCGCATCAACGCAACTCGGTTCGGTCACCCCTTCCTACCAACCCGGCGTACATTTGACCGACCTCGCGACCGCCCTGCCCGATTTCGCCATCGCCGCAATCCGCGAGGCAATCCCGGCATTCGACCGTCAAATCCGCGGCTTCGCCTTACCGGACGCCGTACTGACCGGAGTCGAGACCCGCACCTCATCACCGCTGCGCATCACCCGCGGTGACGACATGCAATGCCTCAACGTCAGGGGTTTATATCCAGCCGGTGAAGGCGCAGGCTACGCGGGCGGCATTCTCTCGGCCGGGATTGACGGCATTCGCGTCGCAGAAGCTGTTGCTACACAGATCAACGCGGCGCTGGCATGAAGCAACGCACAACTATCACCAAAGTCAGATGTTAGAATTCGCTGCGTAAATGCAGTAACCCCTTGGGAGATACGCAGTGGACACCCCCCCGGACCTGATCAAGGCCATCAGGACAGGTCGGCTCTCGGAAGTCGTCGCGGCGCTTGAGTCTGGCGCCCAACTTGAACTGGATGACGGCAAGGGCGACCCTGGCCTGCCATTGGCCATCGCCTGCTTCATGGGCCACGCTGAAATCGTACGCGAATTGGCGATTCGCGGCGCGAAGATCAACTTCAACGACAACACCCTTCCGACCTCCCCCCTGTCCATGGCTGTCCGTGCCGGACGGACTGAGGTTATCAAGGTCTTGATCGAGCACGGCGCGGTCGTCCCGTCAGGCATGGCCACGGGATTACGTGACGACGAATTGATGCTGGCGCGATGGAAAGCACAGCATTCCGATGTGGCACACGCCAGTTTTCCGATCGGGGACGATACGGTGATCGAGGAGATTCACGTCGGGCGCTGCTACGGTACAGACACAGGTATCCTGGATGCCGAGATGCGCCGTGCCGTCGACGAAGTCACGCGAAAAAAGTAGGCCGTGGTGGATTCACCGGATGACCTGTCGCCGGAAAACTTCGCCCGACTGCTGACCGTATCCATGCCGTTCGGAAAGTACAAGGGGCGGCTGATCGCCGATCTTCCCGGCAACTATCTGAACTGGTTCGCGCGCGAAGGGTTCCCCCGCGGCGAACTTGGCCGACTGCTCGCTTTGATGCACGAGATCGACCACAACGGACTCGGGCACCTGCTCGACCCCCTGCGCCGGAGCCACGAACGCTGAACCTCCGTGGGCGCCACTCAAGACAGCGGCGATCCTCC
>QKII01000338.1 GCA_003249625.1 Propionivibrio sp.
GCCTGCTTGAATTCCTCCGGGTGATGCCGCCTACGCCGTATCGGCTTCTGTATCTCCATCGATCGTGTCCACCATGCTTTTAGTGGACACCATCTTCCCGGGCTAACGCCTCAATTTACAGATGACTTCGCCGGGGGCTTACGAAAAATCGCGCTGCGTGCGTGAAATCAAAAGGCCATTGGTAGATTTCTTCAGCGGGCAGTTCTTAACGGTCGACAGCGCCAATGCGGATGATCTACCCGTCCGTGTCCGGCAAAAACGGATTATGCCCGCTTAAATTCCAGGTGCCAGTGATGACTGCCTTCGCGACTTTTTCCAACAGTTCCATTCTTTCTTCGTCGGTATGCTGCGTGATGATGCCTCTGGCTACGATGTACCCTTATTCCGAGTAGTGATCGAATGCGGCCTTGAGAGCTGCGTCAATTTTCGGGTCGATGCCGCTGGCCGGTTCGCGGGCCGGGCCGACCTTGTGACCAAGCAGGTTCAGCGAGCGCTTCACTATGGAGTTTGGGTTGCCCAGCGCCATGACATCGCGGAAAGGGCGGATTGTTCGCTGCGCCTTGTTGGCAGCGTCGATGTCGCCTTTCGCCCAGTTGTCGTAGATGCTGCAAATCAGTTTCGGGAACACGTTTGACCATCCCGAAATTGCGCCGGTCCCGCCGGCGAGCAGGGTCCATAAGATCAGGGAGTCGTTGCCGGCGAGCACGCTGACTTTGCCGCCGGTTTCTTCGATGTAACGTAGGGTGTTGTCGAAATTGCCGCTAGAGTCCTTGGCGCCCACGATGTTGGGGTTTTCTGCGGCCAGTTTTTTGACGGTTGTGTAGTTGATGTTGTTGCCGGTGCGGGCTGGCATGTTGTACAACAAGATCGGCAATTTCACGCTCTTGGCGACGGCACTGAAGTGACGATAGAGGTCATCCTGTGAGACGCTGACAAAGTAGGGCGAGACGACCGATAGTGCGTCGACGCCCAGGTTTTCCGCCTTCTTCGACATCTCTGCGCTTTCCTTGGTGCCCACGCAGCCCGTGCCTGCGTAGACGGGCACGCGGCCTTTGACTTCGTCTACCGCGACTTTCAGGACTCGAAGCTTTTCCTCCTCGTTCAGTGCATATACCTCGCCATTTGTGCCAAGGGCGAAAATGCCGGAAACGCCAGCGTCGACAAGGCGGTTGATTTCGATGCGGAACTGCGCTTCGTTAAAGCTTTCGTCATCGTTCATCGGCGTGATGATGGGAGTGATGATGCCCTTGGGTGTGAACATTGCCGAGTCCTTTTATCAATGCGGTGGGTGGATGATGGCTTGGGAGTGAGTAACACTGATCCATATTGATGGACGGCTCTTTCTGAGTCAATAATATATGGCTAAAAGCTTCACAAAAGAGCAAAAACGATCAATCGATGCTGGATGAATTCCCCTTTCAAGGGGTTGGATTGATATTTTCGTAAAAAAGGAAAAGGACCGGATTTGGCTCGAAGGCTTTGTTCGAAGAAGCCGCACTGCTACCAAATGTTGGATAGTCTAGGTGCGGAGTGTCGGCATCGTCTGTGAACTAAAGTGATAGGTTGCTGTTGGTGTTTCTTTTGCAATAAATGTCTAAAGGTGGCAATATCTACCATTAGTGTGATCTTTTCGGGAATGTATCTCGGTGAAGCCGGTCGGTTAAGAAAGAGAGGAGTCGTGGAGCAGATCGTGCACAGTGATAGTCAACTCGATATTGAAAGCGGGCCGTTGCTGCCCGCCTTGCGAAGGCAACGCATTGCGGAATTTCTGCACCATCACGGAGCCGTAACGTTGCAACAGTTGACCGACGCATTGCACGTTTCGTTGTCTACGTTGCGTCGTGATCTCGATGCTCTGGCCGAGGAGGGGGTTGTCGAGCGGACGCACGGTGGTGCAATTTTGCGCCACCTTCAATACAGCACGTTCGAACCGAACATTTCGGCTGCACGCGATCTTTCTCCGCGGGAAAAGCAGCGGGTCGGGCAGGCCGCTGCCGAATCGCTGGTGCCAGGCCAGAGCGTGATTTTCGACAGTGGAAGTACTGTTTTGGAAGCAGCGAGGGCAGTCGTTGCGAGGAAAATTCCGCTGGTTGCGATTACCAATGACATTGAAATCGCACAGGTTCTGAACGCCAGTCCGTTGATTCAGGTTCATGTGTTCGGTGGTCAGTTACGTTCCGGTAGCAATACGTTGGTGGGTGAGCAGGTTCAGAATGCCGCCAAACTGATCTGTGCGGACGTGCTTTTTTTCGGTGCGCATGCGGTGACCGATAACGTTGTTTCGGAGACCTCGCCCGAGGTGGCGGCGGTAAAGCGCTCCCTGATGCGCTCTGCGACATCGTGTCGGCTGCTCGTTGATTCGTCGAAGTTCCGGCCGCGAGTGTTCATGACTGTCTGCGATATGTCGGAGATCGCCGAGGTGGTCACCGACGATCGTGCGCCGCAGGAAGAACTTGAGCGGATCCGCTCGGCAGGAGTCAAACTTATCGTTGGAGGTAAAACGTTATGATCGGAATACGGATTCTTGCCGATGATCTGACTGGTGCGCTGGATACTGCCGCGGCATTTTCCGGCAACGTGCCGGTTTATATCGATAAGCCGCCTACCACAGAAGGTCTCGCTGACGCGCCGGTATCTGTCGTTGCTACGCCGACGCGCGATGTTCCTGCCGATGAACTGCCTGGTTTCCTAACAGCTGTGGTTGACTGGTTCACATCAGGGAGCTTGTCTTTCAAGAAGGTCGACAGCTTGCTGCGTGGCAATACCTTTGCTGAAGTGGCTTGGTTGTACCGGAAAGCCGGCTTCGAACGCGTGGTTTTTGCGCCGGCATTCCCGGCGCAGGGCCGGATTACACAGGAAGACCGGCAATGGGTGGTTCGTCGCGGAAAAGAGAGGGAGGCGGTTGCCGCTCCGCTGGGTGCAGCCTTCTGTCAGTTGGGGTTGAGTTCCGGAATAGGTATTGACGAAGGGGCGAATGTCTGGATTCCCGAGGTTGTCTCGGACAGTGATCTCGATCAGGTTGTCCAATTGGTGGAAGCCGATCGGGGGAGTGTGATGTGGGTAGGTAGCGCGGGACTCGGGAGTGCGCTGGCGCGTCGATTCGGCCTTTCGCCGCATACCGATATTCCTTTGCCACTCGCTGCTGGGCCAGGGCCGACGGTGTTGGTCAGCGCCAGCTTTCAGCCAGTGTTTCGCGAACAGTGGGCCTTGCTGCGTGCGGGCCGTTCCGTGCCGACGTTTGCCGAGGCGGGCGATACGGCGGGGATTGCGGCCGCCATCGAAATGGCACGCGCCGGTGCTGGCGAGGCGTGGTTCGATCTTTCGCCGCGGGAAACCGTTGCCCAGAGTGAAGCCATGCGCCGTCTCGACATCAACACGCGGTTGCTGGTGGAAAAGCTGCCGGTACCGGGACAACTGGTGGTTGTTGGCGGTGACACCCTGTTAGGTCTGTGTCGGGCCTCCGGGGCGGAAGGTTTGCTTGCGCACCCGTCGATTCGTCATGGGTGGGGATGTGCACGGTTGATGGGTGGCGTCTGGGATGGCGTGCCCTGTTATTCACGGTCCGGTGCGTTCGGCGCGGTGGACGATCTTGTCGCTTTGTTCGGCGCACTGAATCACGAAACATCTTGTTGAGAGGAAGAGATATGTCGAAAGCCATTCGTCTGGCAGTCACGATGGGCGACCCTGCTGGAATCGGGCCTGAGATCATCGTCAAGGCGGCGCAGAAGATGCGCACTGAGATCGAGCAAGGGCGCATCGAGTTTCTGGTTTTGGGAAGTGCTGCGGCGCTGACAAAGGCTTGCGGGACACTGTCCGTGGCTGTCGAGTCGCTTCCGTTGAAGATGGTCGACGTCGGTCCGGTCGAGGGCGAAATCGTCACAGGGCAAATTTCGCCTGTCGGTGGTGAGTGGGCTTATCTTGCTGTCAAGAAAGCGGCTGAACTGGTTCAGGCCGGCGATGCCGACGCCATCGTTACAGCACCCCTCTCCAAGGAAGCTTTGCATCTGGCTGGCCATCATTTCGAGGGACATACTGAATTGCTGGCGCACCTGACCGGCCAGCGAGATGCCGTCATGATGCTCGCACACGGGCCGATGCGTGTCACCCACGTGACGACCCACTGTGCGATTGCCGACGTACCCAAGCGCCTGAGCCCGACGCGGTTGCGGCGCGTGTTCTCGGTGACGCTCGAAGCGCTCGAATGCCTGGGCTTCGACAAGCCGCGCCTCGGCGTGGCCGGGCTCAATCCGCATTCCGGTGAAGGCGGTATTCTCGGCAAGGAAGACGAAGAAATCATCGCCCCTGTAATCAAGGAATTCGTCGATCAAGGCTACGACGTCACCGGTCCGGTGCCGGGCGACACCGTGTTCATCAAGTTGCGCGCCAACCAGTTCGACGCAGTGGTTGCGATGTTCCACGATCAGGGGCACATCCCTGTCAAGCTATTGGGTTTCGATGTCGATCCTGCGACAGGCAAGTGGCAGGCGATCAGCGGGGTTAACGTCACGCTCGGTTTGCCGATCCTGCGCACATCTGTGGATCACGGGACAGCCTTTGATATCGCCGGAAAGGGGATCGCCAATCCGGACAGTCTGGTTGATGCCGCCGAATACGCGTTGAAGCTGCTCGAAGGGCGGCGGAAAAAAGGGCTTTAAGCTGGAGTGGATTGCGTGCGTGCATACACGCATTTTGAATGCCAAGCGAATCATCTCAGGGCCAGGCAACATCAAAGGCGTCGAGGACGTTCGTCGCCGATCAGCGGGCGAAGAAGACGCTGATCATCACTGACAGAGGCGTGGCCAAGGCTGGACTGTTCTTTAGGCCGCAGGCCTTGCTTGTGGCCTCAGGCGTCAAGATTGCCGTCATCGACACGACGCCAAGCAGCATCATCATGATGCCGGAAGACGAGTTGAAGGTCGGCATCGTCAGCCCGAAGCTGATGCCCGATTTCGTTATCGCCGAGCCGGAGCTGACAATCGGTAGATGAGGTGATGGCGCATCGCCCTGACGATTGTGTCGCGCTGATTCTTTGCTGAGCACGGTCGATCATGGCGCGGTCATTGCGTCTATTTGCCTCGTGATCTGAATAATTCCCTCGCGGCCGGATGTTGAGGGGTCCGGCCAGCGCGGATTTGCGTCGGTGTATTGACAACGCGTTTCGCGCAATCGATAATTTTCATCAAACATCATACATCTGGCGTTTATACAAGCATCGAATTGCGTACAAACCCGCTGGCCAATTTCAATTACCATGTGACGGACATACCATGATCGGACTAAGTACCTACGCGTTTTTCTGGCAGATTTCTGACCGTGCTCCGAAACCGCTAAGCCTGCATGATGTGCTGAACCGCACGCGTGACCTTGACGCGCAAGTTTTCCAGATCTGTGACTATCAGCCGCTCCATTCTTATACGGATTCGCAACTGCGAGACCTGAAGAAATATGCCGATGAGCTGGGGCTGACACTGGAACTGGGAACCAAGGGGATCAAGACGGAGCATCTGGCGAAATACCTGCGCATGGCTGATCTGCTTGGGGCCAGGATCATCCGTAGCATGGTGACGGCGCCGGATCACCGGCCCACGCTGGCCGAGGCTGAAGCGCTTCTCAAGGAGTCGATGCCTTCCTTCGAGGCGTCGGGCGTGACGGTCGCACTGGAAACGTACGAGCAACTGAGCTCGACCGATCTCGTTTCCCTGATTGAGGCTGTCGGCAGCAAGAGCCTCGGCATCTGCCTGGATCCCGCCAACTGCGTTGCCAATCTCGAACATCCGATTGCCGTGATCGACCGTTGCTCGCCTTACGTGGCTAACCTGCACGTGAAGGATTTTGCCTTTACCCGTCGTGGAGGGTGGGTTGGCTTCACTCTGGAAGGGGTAAAGCTCGGCGAAGGACTGTTGCCTTACGATTACATGATCGAGAAGGTCAACCCAGAGGCGAGGGGTATCAATCAGGTCGTAGAGCATTGGCTGACTTGGCAGGATGATTACGAGAAAAGCAGCCGCCTCGAGAACGAGTGGAATGGGCATAACCTGACAAGGATGCGCGGGAAGTAATATTCGGATTCGTCCCTTGTTTTTCGCGCTAAACTCCGCTGGTTATTGAAGATGCATGATTGGTAATGAGTGGTATCTGACCGAAGGGGATATAAGAAAAATGGCGATACAGGCTGTGGCGAACGAGCCGGATCTTTCGGACTTTCTCGAATCAAGGTCGGCTGCCTCGTCGGTGGATTTCGTGGTCAACAGCATCAAGGACTTGCTGCTGACCAAGCGGGTTCGACCCGGTGACAGGTTGCCGGCTGAGACTGAACTTACGCGCTTGTTGTCGGTAAGCCGTGGTTCCGTCCGGGAGGCGATGAAGATCCTCTCCGCGCTGGGTATCGTCGAGGTCCGGCGAGGGGATGGGACGTACATCTCGAAAGGTGGCAGCGAGGTGATGTTCGATCCGCTGCTTTTCAGCCTGATCGTCTCTCAGCCCGAGTTCGCCGAATTGAAAGAGTTGCGGCAGATTCTCGAAAAGAACGTGGTGCGCCTGGCGATTCTCCATGCCACTGATGACGACCTGCGGCAATTGCAGGAGTGCGTGCAGAAGACGGTTTCATTGGGGGAAAAGGCAGAGAAGAAATTCGAGGAACTGCTGGCGCTTGATCTGGAGTTTCATGCAATCCTCGGGCGAGCCTGCAAGAACCGGCCGCTGGAGACGATTTACCGCTTCGTCATGCAGTATTTCCGTCCGTACATCGCGCAAAGCCTGACGAAGCAGAGCAATTTCAGTATTGATTCGAGCAATGCGCACCAGACCATTCTCGCTGCGATTGAACGCCATGACTATCCGGCAGCAGAAAAAGCAGTAGAGGAATCGACGGAAGTCTGGGAATTCCTGATTTTCAAACAGTAGGCCATTGCCGCGCACGCGGCGAGAAAAAACTTTAAGAAAAGACGTTGACAGGGGAAAAAGCACCGTGCTAATTTTGTCAAACGTCAAACGTCTGTTGTATGATAGGCTGTCGGGAGCGGTTATCGAACAGTGGGTAGTGGCCAAGTTCTAGTGTCTATTTTTTAGTAGTTCTCAATTTCCAAGGAAGATTGTCATGAGCAATAAGATCGTTGTCAGTGTCATCGGTGCCGGTGGCAAAATGGGTACGCGGGTTACCAACAATCTGGCCAAGCATCCGGATTCCATCGATCTGCATTTCTGCGAAGCGTCGGAAGCCGGGATTGCTTCGATCAAGGCGCGTGGTTTCTCGGTTGTTGCCGCCGAGGACGCGGTTCCCAAGAGCGATATCGTCGTCCTGGCTGTTCCCGATGTCATCATCAAAAAAGTGTCGGTGGGTATCGTTGCCCTGATGCGTCCGGGTGCCACACTGATCATTCTCGATCCGGCTGCCGCCGTGGCCAAGGAACTGGCGCTACGTGACGATTGCACGTTCGTTGTTTCCCACCCGTGTCACCCGTCTTTCTTCGTGGCCCAGGAAACGCCGGAAGCACGAGCAGACGCTTTCGGCGGCATTGCAGCCACGCAAGATATCGTCATGGCCAAGATTCAGGGCGACGACAGCAAGTTTGCCGACGCCAAGAAAGTCAGCGAAATCATGTTTGCGCCGGTCACGAATGCCTATGTGATGGGTATCCGCGATATCGCCTTCCTGGAGCCGACGCTGGTCGAGATTCTTGGCGCATCGACACTTTATGCGATGGCCGAGACGGTCAATGAGGCCGAGCGACGGGGAATTCAGCGTGATGCGGCCATTTCTTTCCTGGCGGGACACATCAACGTTCTCTCTGCGATATTCCTGGGCCGCCTGGGGAACGTGAAAGTTTCCGACGCGTGCCAGGTCGCCATTGGACTGGGCAATCGTCTCGTTTTGCGTGATGATTGGAAGAAGATCTGGGAAGATGACGTGCTGGATAAGGCTATCGCCACGATGTTGCATCCTGAAGATCCGCAGATTTAATCCGCTTGTCAATTCGAAGAAGCCCGTTACGAATGAAGGTTTGCAACGGGTTTTTTCTATCTGTTCGCGATTGGTACTGGTCGAAAAAAAATAAGAAAGTCGTACCCGTTTTTTTCAGTTGTTCATCGCTGGTTACAGTGATTTGGGCGATGTTGTCTGAAGAGCTGGGCTGGCATTTTTAGAGAGGGAAGACAGATGAAAGTATCGAAGATAGTGGCGGGGCTGCTGGTGGGTTTTGGCTTGACGGTAAGCGCACAGG
>QKII01000051.1 GCA_003249625.1 Propionivibrio sp.
GATGTTGTTTCTCTGGACGCTGGCGCCGGTTTCTTCTGCAGGCTCCGTGATGCGCCTTGGCGCCAACTCTCTATCGTGAGTGCGACACCCAAGATCCCCATCAGGACCGCTGCAACGCGCGGCAAAAAGCCGGCTCCAACACCTACGGCAGCGAAATCACGCACGTTTCCGCTGATGACGAAAAGAAAAATCGCCAGTCCGATCGCAATCAGACCCGTCACGACATCCTTGTTCTTAGCCATGAATTCCCCGACCCCATTTGACCCGCATCGTGTCATCAGCGCATCGATGCGCCGAAAACCAGGCAGGAAACGTTCGGACCAGAAGTCCGAACGCCCCTGCTTTTCATCTCACCTTATTTTTTGCTTCCTGCCTGGAACAGCGACTGATACTTGGAGAAGAACTGGTACTGCTTGTTCGCATAGGCGGTCGCATCCGCAGGATTCATGTAGGTCGGCGTCACGAAGAACTTGGCCGCTTCCGCCTTGTACTCAGGGTTCTCAACGACCTTCTTCATCGCTGCCGAGAATTTGTCGACCACCGCCGCCGGCGTTGCCTTCGGCATTCCATAGAAGAAGAACTTGTTGAACTCCATCGGGAATCCGGCTTCTTTCGTCGTCGGCATTTCCGGGAAGAGCGGATTACGCTGGTTCGAAAGCAGGCCGAGAGAAATGAAGTCACCGGATGTGAAGTAGTCCTTCGTCAGACCGTACTGAGTGTTGATCACATCGATCTTGTGGCCTTTGAGCGCAACTGTCTTGGCCGCATTTCCACCGACATCCACCAGATTGAGTTTGGCGCCGATGACTTCCTCCAAGGCGATCCCGACCAGATGCGGATACCCTCCGGTGAGAATCCCGAATTCAACCTCACCGGGATGCGCTTTCGCGTAGCTGGCAAATTCCTGCATCGTCTTGTATTTGGCTCCCTTGTGGGTCGCCAGCACGGTCGTATCATCAAGGACGCCGATGCCAGCCACCTGGAACGCCTCGATGCCGTAATCGACCAGGCCGGCCAGTTTCGGAATCATCGCCTCGCCGTGGAAGAACAGCACTGTATAACCATCCGGCGCCGCGTCCAGAACCTTTTTCATGCCGATCGTTCCGCCGCCGCCCTTGACGTTGACCACCACGATTGGCTGACCGAGTTCCTTCTCCATATATTTGCCGAAGATGCGTGCGTTCATATCGGTATCACCGCCGGCGCCAACGGGCACGACCACCTGAATCGCCTTCTGCGGATAGACATCCGCCGCATGCCCAGGCAACGCCATCAAGGACGCCACGCAGAGTGAGACCAGGCCCAGAGCCGAATGAACACCGAATTTCGTCTGCTTCATTTTCCCCTCCTTGTTTTTACACATGAAATCACCTTCTGCTCAACTACCCTTCCGAATCAGATCCTCCGCCTATGCCGGCGCTGGCGACATAAGGTCGTCTCCAACGCCATCGAACCTGTTAACCGGATGATCTCCCATCGCCATATCTTTTCTGTTTTGCAACGACCACATTCATTTTTGCTTTTGGTCCTTAAACGCAAACAATATGCCAACCAAACAACGAAATAACATCGTTGTTAATCAATACGTTAGACAAACAGGAGAATTTCCCGAAATGTAAAAGTGTGGCTCGCGCAACACATACCACACACGACCGCAACACCCGTTCCCCAAACAGGCATCGAACCACAAGCACGAGGAGCGTACCGCTTGCGGCTACCTATTCGTTCCGATCAACGAACCGATAACTTCGTCGGAAATCCACGCTGCGATTCGACGACGTAGTCTTCCGCCCGCTCGCCGGCACGGAAGCGTTTACCGGTGGGCGCATGGCATGAGAAGCGGACAATCAGAATCCAACACTGACCGCCTTTCGCCGTATCGCAGAGGACCTTTTGGCACAACAATAATGCTGTTCTCGTCGCCGACGACAGGTACGCCCACTCAAACAACAGACCCCCGTTCGTCGAACAAAAAAGAACAGCACGGAAGCCGTCGCTTCAGGACAAATCACATGCTGTGCGATACCGCCCCGATTCTTCTCCGACTTTAAACGTCGCCCCTCCCGATTACCACTGACGGTGGTCGCGTGGTTGTTCAGGCGCGCTTGCCGAACTCATTCTTCGCCACAGTCCAT
>QKII01000306.1 GCA_003249625.1 Propionivibrio sp.
CTGCGCAGCCTCGCTGCAACGCTACGAGCGCCGCCTTGCGAAGGCTCTTTCACAAATCATCAACGTTCTCGACCCCGAAGTCATCGTACTCGGCGGAGGCCTGTCGAATCTCGAGCGGCTGTACACAAACGTTCCCGCACGCTGGGGAGCAACCATCTTTTCTGACGTGGTGAGAACCCGACTGGTACGCAACATGCACGGAGACTCTTCCGGAGTGCGCGGCGCGGCATGGTTGTGGAACAGCAACGACCACCGAAACACAGCACACCACCGCACCGGCACAAACTGACCGTCCTCTCGCACCACGATACGCCATGCATCTGATCCGACTCTTTCTTCCGTTCGCCAGCGGCTACTTCCTCTCCTACCTGTTTCGCACGGTCAATGCCGTCGTCGGCCCTATTCTCAGCAGGGAGCTAGAGCTCGGCCCCGCCGACCTTGGAATGCTGACGAGTGCCTATTTCATCGCCTTCGGTGCCGTACAGCTCCCGCTCGGCCTCGCACTTGACCGCTTCGGTCCCCGGCGCGTCGAAGCCGCCTTGCTGCTGATCGCCGCCTCCGGTGCCGCCGTGTTCGCCGGCGGCGAGACGATAGGCGCCCTCGCCATCGGGCGCGGGCTGATTGGCCTCGGCGTTTCCGCCTGCCTGATGGCCGCCTTCAAATCGTTCGCACAGTGGTTCCCTCTCGAACGGCAAGCCTCACTCACCGGCTGGATCATGACCTCGGGTACGCTCGGCGCACTCGTTGCCTCGGCGCCGCTCGACGCCATCCTGCACTTCGCCACCTGGCGCCAGGTTTTCGCCGGCCTCGCGGTGATCACCGCCGGCGTATCGATCTGGATATTCCTGCGCGTGCCAGACAAACCCGCTACAGCCCCCGCACAGACACTCTCCGAACTGCTTGACGGCATCCGCCACGTGCTGGTCAGCCGCCACTTCTGGCGCTTCGCCTCGATCGCCTTCGCCCAGATTGGCGGTTTCATGGCGGTGCAGAGCCTGTGGTGCAGCGCGTGGCTGATCCACGTCAACGGCTATTCGCGCTCGGAGGCAGCCAGCCACATTGCTGCCATGAGTGCCGGGATGGTCGTTGCCTACTTCCTGATCGGCCTGCTGTCCGCCCGACTTACACGGAAGGGTATCGGCACTACCACGCTACTGGGCGGCGGCCTGTCGCTCGCCCTGCTCACCCTGTTCATGATCATCGTCCAGGCCACTGACCATCATTACCTGCTTTGGATCGCCTATGGGACGTTCTCCAGCACCGGCACCCTGAACTATGCCGCCACCGCTGCGGGGTTTCCGGTCTCGCTGTCCGGCCGCGCCAACACAATCCTCAACCTGCTCGCCTTCCTCGGCGCCTTCAGCCTGCAATGGGGCATGGGCGCGCTCATCGAGTCGCTGGAAACAGCGGGACACTCCACCGCCATCGCCCACCGTAACGCGTTCATCGTGCTGTTCGTGGTACAGGCAGCTTCATTGATGTGGTTTTTCTTCAGCGGACGACGGCTCAAAGCGGCCCCGTAGTTTCCGCATGCTTTTCGCATTTTTCTGCGGAAACTGCAGGTAGAAAAATCCGAATCACCTCCTAAACTGAAACTTCCGTCACGAAAATCAGAAAAACAGCCAAAGAGGAGGGGTTTCATGGACGACAACGGCAGCCGCAGCACGACCCGCACCCATGACGCGACGCAACATCCGCTCGGACAAGGCTATGCAGCAGTAAACCAGCACTATCCTGCCAACATTTCAGAAGCGTCGCGCTTCGAATTCGAGCATCTGATGACCTCGATGGGATTCCGCGCGAGCGGCCTTCTCGACGCCCGTACCGGGCGCCGCAAACCATCCTGACGCGTGCCGCCTCATACAGCCAGATCGACCTGCTGCATCGTTCCGACGTTGCCGTCCTCGCGCAAGTAGACGCCAGTGGCACGAATGTAACCTCGCCGTGCGTTCTCCGAATCCGTAAGGGCGAACGGGGTTTCGGCCGATCCGAGATAAAGTGCACCGACCTTCATTTCGCCCAATGTTGTGAGAGTGTCGTTGCCCTCCTCACCGCGCCGCCACAGGCAGAGCGAGGAAAATGCCGAATCCGCTTCGTCCACCCAGCCGTTGCCGTCATCGTCAAGACAGGCCAAGTCGGCGAAGCTGTCGCCTGAACGTGCTCCGAACAGTTCGCTGCCGTCGTTGATGCGCCCGTCGGCATTACGGTCGAAGGCGAGCCAGGCGCTTCCGGGGGCAAGGCCCGGGATCTGTTCCAGGCTCCCGTCGGCATCGAGATCGAAAGCGAAACGCTGTCCTGTCAGTTCGGCAGCGTTTCCGTCGAAGTTGAGCACCAGCGGGTCGCGCAGTTCGACGCTGCCGGATTGGCGCAACGTGCGCTCGCAGGAATAATCGCGGCACATGGCGAGTCCGAGCGTGAAGTCGATGTTCCGGCCGTCTGCCGTACGAACCGAACCGCTGGCTGAATAGCGGGTGGCTTCGTGTTCGCGCAGCGACTCGGTCAGTTCGCTGTTCCACTCCATGCGCATCGATCGTCTTCCTGCCGAGGTGCCCGCCTCGGGATCAGCCACCGCACCATCGCCAAACAAGGCATCAGGAAGACTTGCCGTTGCCTGGCGCGTGCCGGAGATGGCCTCCAGCATCCGGGCAATCAGGTTCTGCAACAACGCGACCAGCCGTAACTGCGCGTCGTCGTTTGCCGCCTGTTGTGACACCTCTTGCGACACCTCTCCCATCACCACCCGAAAGCTGCGAGTGGCGACGATTTCGCTTTCGTGGACATACTCGTGTGTGGCTGTCATCGCCACGCTGGACTGCTCGACGATCATGTTCGCCTCCTTGTGCGTTCCGGGAGACGGAACAACGCAAGGGGCGTGCCAAGAAATGGCCTTTCCGACCGAGTCAGCGACCGAGATAGGCCAGCACCGGCTCGATCTCCTTGAATGCCGGCGCAAAGGTGCGCACAGCGTCTGCTGACGTCCACGGATAATCGAGGGCCAGCATCCAGTCGAGGATCGGCGGCAACCGTGCCGGCGGCAAGGTTTGCATCGACTCGATGGTGATCGCCAGACGTTCGACACGATGCGGCGCCTCCGGCTGGAACACCCAGTCGTAGCGACCACAGCCGACGCGCACGTTGCCACTCGCCTTTTCAGACATGCCGACCAGCCAGTCGCAGGCAAAAACTGCCGGAGGCGTCGTCGCCTCAGCGCTCGGTCGGTCAAGATAGAAGGTGTAGATATTCTCGTAGGTCTGGTTGAAGCGGCGCACCAGCACGTCGGCAATCGTTGCCGCGCCCTGCGACACGGCAGGGAAAGTGATGCTGTCGGTCTTCACCCGCATTTCCAGGCACGCGTTCGCGGCGAAAACCTGCGGGATCAGGTGCGGCCGGTTTCCATCCTTCGCGCGAATATAGTCTTGCAGCAGCTCAACGACCATAGTGCCACCTCCCTGTTTCGACACCGGCCATGCACTTGCGGATGCGCGCCTTGATCGACGGCGGTTCGTCGCGCAACCCAGCGTCCAGGATCGCCGAGGACTCTTCGGCAAATCGCGGATGCCGACGTGCCAAGCAGTGGAAACCGTTGTACGCCCAAGCACGCACGAACTTGTTGTCGTCGGAGAGACAGAGACGAAGAAAACGCTCCACGGCGTCCACCGCGTCATCCGGCACCGGCAGGTAAGGGAGACACTGGAGGATGTTCAAGCGGCATTCCCAGTTCTCCAGTTTGTCGAATTTCGAATACAGGCTCCGCGCCACGGCATCGGCCTCCGGCACATTGCCACGCGACTCAAGATGCCGTTTGAGCAGGCGGGTCGCCGCCAGGCGGTAGCGCAGTGCGCCTACCAGTTCGACCAAGGTGGGCGCCAGTTCGGAATCACTCCGGTGTTCATCGTGGATGCGACAGAGGGCTTCGACCGATTGCCCATCCCACGCTTCGATTGCTGATTTGAGAGTCATCTCGCTGCTCCTTGCGTGTTCTGCGCCGCGTTTCACGCCTTCGTTCTGCGTGCGGAAGCGGCGGGTCCAGCCCCGATTATCCGAATCGACGGCATATCCGGCAAGCCAGCAACCGGACCGGGGATTACAATCCGCCCTTCTCCTGCACAGAACACCCCCATGTTTTTTCCGGACTATCCGCTGGCGTTTTTCCCCGTCGCAATCATCGCCATACTTCTGGCCGGCATATCAAAAGGAGGGTTCGGTGGCGGCGCCGGCGGTCTTTCAGTACCGCTGATGTCAATCATCATCGCGCCGCCGGAAGCTGCGGGGATCATGCTGCCGATTCTGTGCGCGATGGACATCTTCGGAATATTCGCCTACCGCGGGCGCTGGTCAACCGAACACCTGCGCGTACTGCTCCCCGGATCGCTGCTGGGCATTACATTGGGCGGGTTCGTATTCGGCTTGCTCTCTGCAAACATGATCCGATTGATCGTCGGCATAATCGCGGTCCTGTTTTCACTGAACAAGTGGCTGGATCTGAGCGGCCATCTCGTCCGTCTGCTATCACTGCGACCGCGCGCACCCGGCAGGCTGTTCGGCGGCGTGTGCGGCTTTTTCGCCGGACTCACCAGTACCCTGGCCCACGCGGGCGGTCCACCGTTCGCCATCTATATTTACTCGCTGAAGCTGGACAAGACGCTGATCGTTGCAACGTCGGTGGCTTTTTTCGGCCTCGGCAACTACCTGAAGCTGATCCCCTACTATTTCCTAGGGCAACTCAACACATCGAATCTGACGACCGCACTGCTGTTCTCGCCGTTGGCGCCACTGGGCGTCTGGCTTGGCATCTGGCTGCACAAGCGCATTTCGGAGGCGGCATTCTTCCAGGTCAGTTATTTGCTGCTGTTTACCAGCGGCCTGAAGCTGATCTACGATGCCTTGCGCTAAGCCGCACGGGCTTCAGAACTCCAGCGGATCGACTTCGAGGTGCCAGCGTAGCCGAGACGGCGCCTTGATTGCTGCCAAGACCTCGCCCCAGCGGGAAAGAAATACTTGCAGAGCCCGGCGCGAGGGCGATTCGGCGAGCAGTTGGGCGCGCTCCATATTGGCGCGACGAGCCAGTCGCATCGGCACGGGATCGTAGAGCAGCACATCCGGGTGCTCCGCGGCCTGCGGCCAGGCCCGGGCGGTGGCCAGGAAGGCAATGGCATCGGCGATCAGCGGTGCTTCGGCGCGCAACATTGCCTGGTAGGCGTAGGGCGGGAAGCCCGCCTGTTCGCGCTCCTTGAGCTGCGCGGCGGCGAAGGCCGGGTAGTCGTGGCGGACCAGCGCGTCGTAAAGCGGATGTTCGGGGAACTGTGTCTGAATCAGCACTTCGCCCGGCAGATCGGCCCGCCCGGCTCGCCCGGCTACTTGCATCAACTGTGCGAACAGGCGTTCCGGCGCACGCCAGTCGGCGGCGAACAGCGCCGCATCGGCGCCAAGCACACCGACCAGCGTCAGTTTCGGAAAATCATGCCCCTTGGCCAACATTTGCGTGCCGACGAGAATATCCGCTTCCCCGGAGTGAATCTGCTCCAGCAGCGCTTCCCACTGCTTGCGGCTCTTCGCCGAGTCACGATCGACCCGAAGGACGTGCGCCTGCGGAAAACGCTCGGCCAGTACCTCCTCGATACGCTGCGTACCGCGACCGAAGGGCTGGATATCCTGATTTCCGCAGGTCGGGCATCCCTTCGGCACCCGGCACTCATAGCCACAGTGATGGCAGCGCAGGCGACCATCGGCCAAGTGCAGTACCAGATTGGCCGCACAACGCTGACAACGCGACACCCAGCCACACTGGGCGCAGGCAAGCACAGGCGCATAACCGCGGCGGTTGAGGAAGACCAGACTCTGCTCACCGCGCCCAAGTCTTTTTTCGATGGACTGCAGGAGCGCTCCGGACAGTCCGTCCTGCAGTTTCTCCCGCCGGGTATCGATACGCTGCACCGCCGGCAGGCGGGCACTGGCGACTGCTCTCTCGCGCAGGGTCAGCAATGTATAGCGCGCAGGCGTCCGTGTATCGGTAGCATTCGCCCAGCTCTCCAGTGACGGCGTGGCCGAACCGAGGACGATCGGGATGCCGCGTTCATGCGCCCGAAATACGGCGACGTCACGTGCCGAATAGCGCATCCCGTCCTGCTGCTTGAAGGAAGGGTCGTGCTCCTCATCGACGACGATCAAGCCTATGTCAGGCATCGGCGTGAACACGGCCAGCCGCGTGCCAAGCACGATGCGTGCACTGCCGTCGAACGCCGCCTTCCAGTGGCGCGTGCGCGCCGCTTCAGCCAGATCGCTGTGCAGGCTGACCAATCCGGCATCGGGGAAACGCGAGGCCACGCGTGCTTCGAGTTGCGGTGTCAGATTGATCTCGGGGACCAGCAGCAAGACAGACGCCCCGCGCGCCAGCGTGCGCTCGATGAGTCGGAGATAAACCTCTGTTTTGCCGCTGCCTGTAACACCATGCAGCAGGTAGGCATGAAAGCCCGCGCCATCGCTGTCGACCCGGGCCAGCACCTGCTCCTGTTCGCAGGTCAACACCGGCGAAGGCATCCTTACTGGAGGCCTGGAGACACGCCGCGTAGCACGAGGCTTTGGCGGATCAACCCGACGGAGCCCCGCAGGCAGCGCCGAGAGTATCACCTCACCGAGAGGCACCTGATAGTACGCGGAGCAAAACTCGACTAGACGGAACCAATCGGGCGGCAAGGGTGCAAGGTCACGCAATACCGCATCCAGCGCTTTGAGTTCGCCACATCCCGCCTCGGCAAGGTCGGGTAACCCGACGATCACGCCGATGCACGGCCGCCGTCCCAACGTGACCCGTACCCGGCGCCCGATATCCTCGGGGGAGAGGCATTCGGTATCCGGAACACGGTAGTCGAACAAACGATGCAGGGGAACCCCCAGGGCAACGCGGGCGATTTGCATGGGGCGAGACCTACCTCGTCTGTCGCAAAGCAGACAGCAACCTAACTTTCGTCATAGTCCTAGTTGGAGCAATCTGCTCGTCTAATTTCTGTAAAGTTCCTGTAACCCATTCATGCGACAGGCGATTTTCCGTTGTTCACATTTTCTGTGGATAAGTCTGTGGAACATCCCGCGAAAAACCGGCCAAATCCGTAGCACACAAGGGTTTACCTTGCTCTGCCACAAAAACAGGCAGAAAAAATATTTCAATTAATCAATACGTTACAAACAACACCTTGATCGGCACGGCCTTTTGTGACAATTAGTGACAAACGCCTCATTTCTGTGCATAAGTCGCATCAGGAGTTGACAAGCTCTGATTTTTTTGCCGTTGGCGGCGACTGTACTCGTGCACGGTATCCACCAGCACCGTCACGTGCTCGGGTGGCGTGAATTGCGAGATTCCGTGGCCGAGATTGAACACATGACCGGTATCGGCCGGACCAAAGGCATCGATAATCGCTTTTGTCTCACGAACGATCGCTTCGGGCGAGGCCAACAAAACATTCGGGTCAAGGTTCCCCTGCAAGGCAACGCGTTGTCCCACACGCCGATGCGCTTCGCCGATGTCCAGGGTCCAGTCAATGCCGACGGCGTCACAACCACTCCCGGCAATCGATTCCAGCCAGAGGCCGCCACCTTTGGTAAATACGATCGACGGCACGCGCTGCCCGTCGTGCTCGCGCACCAGCCCGGCGAGAATGCGCCGCATGTACCCGAGGGAAAACTCCTGGTAGGCTGCCGCGGATAGGCAACCACCCCACGAATCGAAAAGCATGACAGCCTGCGCACCGGATTCGATCTGAGCATTGAGGTATTTCGTAACGGCCTCGGCTGTGATCGAGAGAATCCGGTGCATCAGGTCCGGCCGATCGTAGATCATCGTCTTGACGTGCCGGAACTCGCTGCTCGACCCGCCCTCCACCATGTAGCACGCCAATGTAAAGGGACTTCCCGCGAATCCGATCAGCGGCACCGAATTGCCCAGCGCCCGACGGATCTCGGCGACCGCATCCATCACGTAACGCAAATGATCATTGGGATCGGGCACCGCCAGGTCTCTAATCGCCCACTCCTCGCGCAACGGCCGCTCAAAGCGCGGCCCCTCGCCTTCGGTGAAATACAGCCCCAGTCCCATCGCGTCGGGCACCGTCAGGATGTCCGAGAACAGTATCGCCGCGTCAAGGTCGAAACGCGCCAGTGGCTGCAAGGTCGCCTCACAGGCCAGCGTCGGGCTCTTGCACAACTGCAGG
>QKII01000181.1 GCA_003249625.1 Propionivibrio sp.
TGACAGATCAAGCTTTTTGATGTGTTCGGAATTCCTGGCTAGTTGCGCTAGTGCATTGACGACCTGCCGTGATCCAAGGATCGATAAAGGGAACAGCAGAAGCAGAATTGCTCCTGTAACCAGCAATACCCCCCTGCGAGCCTGTTCGACGGGTCCGACAAAGTCGTCCAGTGGAGCCACGGATATCACGCGGAAACTAACCTGTGGAACTGGGCTGGACAATCTGTCAGCGACGACAAACTGGCGTTGAACGCCCTGGATTTCGAGATTGAGGATTTTCGTGATTTCGCCGGCCGGATTCTTGCCAAGCGATTGAAGTACAGGATGGTTCGTTGAATCGATCGGGGCGAGTGCGGGGATACGCAAGCCAAGGTAATCGGGGCCGTTTCCATGGAAAGCCAGTACCCGGCTCTGTTTGTCTACGATGAGAATGGCTGCGTTTTCAGTCAGCGCCAAAGTGCCCAGAAAACGGCTCAGATCGCCCAGGTCGATGTCGGCGGCAATCACACCGGATGTGTCCGGCAGGGGCGCCGAGACTGTCAGTCCGGGTTCCCCAGTCGATGCAAACAGATACGGTGCGCTGACGAAAAGTTGCTTTTCCCTGATGGCGCCTTGGTACCAGGGGCGTGTGGAAGGAACATAGGACGCTTGTGCGGTCCGTTCGTTTAGCAGGTCGCGATGGATGTCGAAAAACTGCCAGTGTTCGGTGCGCAGTGGCTCGATCCCGGAAATACGCCTTACCGCGAAATGAGTTCCCTCTGGCGCTTTCAGCGAGGCGATGATCTTCTCTTTGGATCGTACGCCGATGACCTGTACGAACTCATCGTTCTCTAGTGAGAAATAGTGGCTGTAAACACTCTCATTGTTCTTGAGCGACGCCATGAACAGCGGCACCAGCCCTACAGGGTTGATCGATGAACCTTCCCTGAAAGCTGTTGGGTCGGAAGAACCCTGTATTTGCACAAGTTGGGCGACCCCTTCCACCAGTCTGGCGATGCGAGCGGTAGCGGACTGGGTAATCAGAGAGAACCGCTCTTGTGCACTTTCCTCTGCGAGGCGGGTGAATTTTCCGAACACCGTTGCGAGGAAGAGGCCGGTGAGCAATAGCACCAGTACTGTCGTGGAGGCCAGCAACCAGTACTTGAATCGGATATTCAGCCGCATGTTCAACATCCTTGATTCTCGGAATCGGCAACGTGGGTGACTGTTTCCGTTGGCGGATCGTTTCCGGATAAATCGCAGGTCGCGATCCAGCAAGGCGACTTACGCCTCTTGGCGTAGTCATAAAAAAACATTTTCACGTCATCAATCGGAGAAAGCAAGTTTCGCGGATGATGCAGCATCATCTTTGATGTCTTTTACGAGCGTGGATGTCGGAACAGCCTCCGTGTCGATGATGGTTCATGCCGGAAGAATGGAGAAAAAGGCGGTCGGAAATCCTGGGAAAATTCAATGGGGATAGCGGTCACGAAACGCGAGCCGTTTCGTTCTTCCTTTTCGAATTTGGGGATCAGTCGCTGTTTTGCGGAGCTGCGTCCAGCCAGTGCAACAAAGTGGCATAGAGGATATTTGGGTCAAACGGTTTGGCGATGAAGTCGTTCATGCCTGCGCTCATGCACAGCTGCCGGTCCTCGGCAAAGGCGTTTGCTGTCATCGCGAGGATCGGAACGTGATCGAGGGTGAAATCCGTGCGCAGTTGACGTGTGGCGTCTACACCGTCGAGGTTTGGCATCTGCATATCCATGAGGATCGCCGCGTAGTCGTTTTCGCTCGCCATCCGGACCGCCTGTACGCCGTCACTGGCGGAGTCGATGATCAACCCGACGTCCTCAAGCACGGAGCGTGCGACTTCCTGGTTTAGCGGATCGTCATCTGCGACCAGGATGCGCTTGGTGCGATGGCGCTCTTGCAATTGAAGCTCGGGGTTGCTTTCGATGGGTGTGGGTGGGGTGCATTCGTCGCTTCCTCCGCGAGCCAGTCGCACCGTTAACCAGAATGTGCTGCCTTCGCCGGGTAAACTCTCGACGCCGACTCTCCCGCCCATCAGTTCGGCCAATCGGCGGGTGATGGCCAGGCCGAGACCGCTGCCGCCGTATTTCCGCGTGGTGGAGTTGTCGGCCTGTTCGAAGTGCTCGAAGAGGCGCTGCCGCGCTTCGGTCGGGATGCCGATTCCGGTGTCGCGAACCTCGAAACGTACGGTGACGTGCCCGGCTTCTTCTTGCTGGATGCCTGCGTGGATAGTGACGAAGCCTTGATCGGTGAATTTGATGGCGTTGGTTGCATAGTTGAGCAACGCCTGCTGAAGACGGGTTGGATCACCACGCAGTCCGCCGGGGAAATGGTCTGTCTCGACGTTCAGCGCCAGCCCCTTGGACTGGATCTTCTCGGAGAGAATCGCCTCGATGTTGCGGAGCAGCGCGCCGATGTCCAGTGGTACCTCCTCGAGGACGACCTTGCCGGCCTCGATCTTCGAAATGTCGAGAATGTCGTTGATGACTCCGAGCAGATGCGCGGCTGCCGTGTTGATCTTGTCGAGGCGTTCGTTCTGGTCGGGTAAATGGCTTTGCCGGCGTAGTACGTTGGCCAGACCCAGGATCCCGTTGAGCGGCGTGCGAATCTCGTGGCTCATGTTGGCCAGGAACGTGCTTTTCGCCCGATTGGCCGCTTCGGCGGCATCCTTGGCTTGCGCCAGTTCTGCAGTGCGTTGGTCGACAAGTTGTTGCAGATTGTGGCGATGCTGTTCGAGTTCCTGTTCTGCCTGCTTGCGTGCGGTGATGTCGCGCAGGAAAACAAAGTACTCTTTCCCCGAATCCTTACGATAGGTGCTGCTGACTTCGACGTTCCACAGGGTTCCGTTCTTGCGCCTGTGCTGCGTCTCGAGGCGTACACTGCCTAGTCTGACTGTGTCGTTGATGTGTTTTGCGATTTGCTCCTGGGTTTCCAGTACATCCAGATCGAAAATGTGTTTTTGCAGGAGTTCCTTGCGCGTGAAGCCTGAGAGTTCGCAGTAAGCCGGGTTGACGTCAATCAGTTGTCCGTTGCGGTCGAGATGCCAAAAACCGTCGTGCATGGTTTCCAGGATGCTGCGCAGCGCGGTATGACTTTCGCGCAGAGCACTCTCCGCCTGTTGCCGGGCGGTGATGTCGCGAATCTGCGTGATCGTCCGCGTCTTCCCCTTGGAGTCGAAAAAATAGGTGGAGGTAATCTCTGCCGGGAAGACTCGACCGCTCTTGTGGGTGCAGCGCAGCTCGCCCTGGAAGCAGCCGCTGCGCAGACGCTCCTCAAGCGCGCTGTGCAGGCGGGGGTCCGTGTTGTCCATTATGCCGTTTTGGCCAAGGTCACGGAGTTCGATCTCGGTATAGCCACTCAGGCGGCAGGCGGCGGCATTGGCGGATTCAATGCGGCCGTCTGGCCATGAGAAAAGGATCGCGTCGCCACTGTTCTCGAAGATGAGGCGGAAACGTTCCTCGCTTTCGCGCAGTGCGTTTTCGCGTCGTTCCGCAGCCGTTATCAGGCGGTTGAAGCTGGAAATCAGTCTGCCAATTTCGTCGTTTCGGTCTATCGGCAGTGACGCCAGGTGTTTTCCAGTTTCAGCAGTGTCGATCAGTGTTTGCGTTGTTTCCAGCAGTGGAGACAGTTGGCGACGGAGCATCCTGTAGGTAAGTGCTGCCGCGAGCAGAGTAAGGATGACGGTTGCCAGCAGCACGCGCTGTTGCATTCTTTCGATAGGCGCGAAGGCTTCCTTGGTGGGAAGTGCTGCCAGTGCGTACCAGTTGGCTGCCGGGATGCGTCTGGCAGAGGCAAGAACCTCCTGCCCGTGTGGATTTTTTGTGACCGCCGAGCCTTCGAAGCCGTTGATGAAGCGATCGATTGCCGGGAAGCGGCCGGGATCGGGCATCGCTTCCATGATCCGCGTGGTGTCTGTGGCGGTGACGATCACTCTATGTTTCGGTGAAACGAGCATGTAGCCTCCCGTCTTGCCGTAACGGGAGCGCGTAATCCGGTCGAGGAAACCCGGGAGAGCGAGGTTGATCGACCCGGCCAGTACGCCGATGATCCGTTGGTGGGAGTCGCGGATCGGTACCGCGAGGATGATTGCTGGCGTTCCTGTGGTTTTGCTGACCACCGGTTTGCTGACCGACTCCCGACCCTCGCCGAGTGCGGCGACAACGTAATCGCGTTCCCGGTAGTTGACGCCGATGCGTTCGGCGACGTAGGGGTGGAAAGCGATCGATAGTCCGTCAGTGCCGGTAACGAAGGTGCCGACGTTGAAGAGATCGTGCAATTCGCGGTATTTTTCCAGCATCGCTTGGACTTTTTCCGGACCTTCCTGCATGGCTGTGGCTGCAACCACAGCGACTCTTCTGAGTGTGGCGAAGCGATGTTCGAGTTCGTCGTTAATCTCGTTGGCGACGAAGCTGACGGTGGAGAATTGTTGTTCGCCAAGCAGCTGCCCCATGTCCTCGCGGAGAACGTGGCTGGCGTACAGTGAGAGGGACCAGATGCCGAACAGGAAGATCGCTAGCGTGCCGAGCGTGATGCGAGTCTTCAGCGAATGCCGGTGGCCGACTGTCGAATCCATGCCTTCCCTAAGCAGTGGTGAGAGTAAATCGGGGTGCCGGCTGGCATAGTACTCTGGTATTTTTATGCCGGAAAGTTTGTGGCCCGCCATGTCAGGCGGCCCCTCGACGAAACCTGGGAGAAAAACGTGCTGATCAATTGTGTGGCTTATGAGGACGGCACCCGCTTGACCGATCTGCCGATTGAGGAAATCAGTGTCTATCTGGCCCGACCCGGCTGCTTCGTCTGGGTGGCATTGTGCGACGCGACGCCGGATGAGCTCGCCGTGATGAAGAAGGAATTCGCGCTTCACGAGTTGGCGGTCGAAGACGCACAACACGGTCACCAACGGCCGAAAATAGAGGACTACGGAAATTCCCTGTTCGTCGTGATGCATCTGCTCGATCTGAACGGCGCGGGGCTCAATGTCGGCGAAGTTCACATCTTTGTCGGTCGAAATTACATATTGTCGCTGCGCAACCGCAGCCGACAGAACTTTCTGGCCGTGCGCGAACGCTGCGAGCGGGAACCGAATCTGTTGAAACAGGGGGCCGGTTTCGTGCTTTACGCCTTGATGGACGCTACGGTCGACCGCTATTTCCCGGTTGCCGAGCGGTTTGAGGCCGAGTTGGAGGAAATCGAAGCTCAGATCTTCGTCAAGGGCACGGCGCGGGCAAACATCAAGCGGCTCTACGATCTGAAAACGCGGGTGCTGCAACTCAAGCACGCCGTTGCTCCGCTATTGGAGGAAACCGGAAAACTTTTCGGCGGACGTGCGCCTGCTGTTTGTTCCAGCAGCCGCGAATATTATCGCGATGTCTTCGATCATTTGACGCGTATCAATACGTCGATCGACAACGTTCGTGAGACGATTGGTACGGCGATTCAGGTCAATCTCTCGATGGTGGCTATCGAGGAGAGCGAGGACAACAAGAAGCTCGCTGCCTGGGCCGGGATTTTTGCTGTTGCCACCGCATTCGCCGGCATCTGGGGGATGAACTTCAAGACAATGCCGGAGCTGGATTGGGTCTATGGGTACCCCGTGGCGCTTGGGCTCATCGCCGCGACCAGTATTTTTCTTTATCTGCGCTTCAAACGGGCGGGGTGGTTGTAGGCGGCGTTGCCGGATCCAGTTCCTGCCAGCGGCCGCCGATGAGCCCTTCGGTCGGGCGAAAGCGCGTCTTGTAGTTCATCTTCCTGCATTCGCGGATCCAGTAACCGAGATAGAGATGCGGCAGGTCGTTGGCCCGGCATTGGCTTATCTGCCAGAGGATATTGAAGGTGCCGAGCCCAGTGACTTCCGGGTCGTAGAACGTGTAGACCGACGACAGACCATCGTCCAGAACGTCGATGACGCTGACCATGCGCAGTGCGTCGCCGTCGCGGAACTCGATCAGCCGGCTGTCGACCTGGCTGCGCAGCAGGAACTGGGAGTATTGCTCACGGTCGTCGAGATCCATCCCGCCCCCCGCGTGACGCCTCGATTGATATTGACGATAGAGTTCGTAATGCTCCTCGAAGAAGCGCAGAGGCTGTTCGGCGACCAGCAGGCCGGCATGGGTTTTCAGACAGCGGCGCTGGCTGCGGTCGGGGGTGAATCGCTCCACAGGAACGCGTACCGGCACGCATTCGCAGCATCCCGCGCAGACCGGGCGGTAAGTGAAGTCACCACTGCGCCTGAACCCCACGAGGTTGCCGTAGATGTCCGCCGTGATCAACTGCGGCGGGACGGCGACCTGCGAGACGGACTGTTTTCCCTGCAAGTAACTGCACGGATAGGTCGCCGTGTTGTAGAACTGCAGCAAGGCGAGCGGGAGGTCTGAGTCGTTGAGGCGGGTCATTGGGCCAGACTCATTCCCAATTGCGCTCGGCGGCGCCGGCTTCCCAGCGACCGCACAGCGGCGGGATCGCCGTCAGTCGGCGGAGGTGGTCCGCGAACTCGTCGCGCGGAATCTCACGCGCTCCGAGCGAAGCAAGATGCGCCGTATTCATCTGGCAGTCGATCAAGCCGAAACCGTGATCAGAGAGAAAGCGCACCAGGTGCGCAAAGGCGATCTTCGAGGCATCGGTGGCGTGGGCAAACATCGATTCTCCGTAGAACATCTTGCCAATGGCGATACCGTAGAGGCCGCCGACGAGGTGGTCGTCAACCCAAGTTTCGACCGAGTGCGCGTAACCGAGTTCATGCAACTTGACATAGGCGTCACGGATTTCCGGTGAGATCCAGGTGCCGGCCTGATCCTTGCGCCGTGTCCTTGCGCACGCCTCGACGACAGCCTTGAAATGGGTGTCCAGGCGAATCTGGTAGTTCTTGTTCCGCAGGGCTTTTCGCAAGGAGCGCGAGAGTTTGAATTCGGCGGGGAACAGCACCATGCGCGGATCGGGACTCCACCAGAGGATCGGTTCGCCTGGGGAATACCAGGGAAAGATGCCTTTCAGGTAGGCCATGACGAGTCGCTGCGGCGTAAGGTCGCCGCCGGCGCAAAGCAGACCATTCGGTTCGCGCAGGGCCAGTTCGAGCGGCGGAAAGCGCTCGGCGTTTTCGAGCCAGGGAATCATGGCCGATTGGCAATGCGCTGCGTCTCGCCGGGAAAGGCGATGACATGATCGATCGCGAGGCGGATGCCGATCGTCTCGCCAATGACGTGATTGTGGTGTGAGGGAACCAGTGCCATTACCTCGGCACCGCTCGGCAAGCGCAGGGTGTACAGGAATTCGGCGCCGCGGAATGCGCGATGGACCACTTCTGCACGCAGCGTGCTGCTTTCGTCGTGGACTACATCGTCCGGTCTCAAAAGCACCTGTACCGGTGCCCCGGCCCCCACGGCTACACAACCCTGATGGCACTCCAGTTGTGCCAGGCGGCCTAATTCGACGTCAACGTGACGGTCGTCGCGTACGGTGCCGGAAAGAAAAACGCCCTGGCCGATGAAGTCGGCGACGAAGCGGTTGGCCGGCCGGTGATACAGGTTGTAGGGCGTATCCCACTGCTGGATGCGTCCGTCGGCCATCAGGCCGATCTCGTCGCACATCGCGAAGGCCTCATGCTGGTCGTGCGTTACCAGAATCGCCGTCATGCCCTCTCTTTTCAGGATGTCCCGTACTTCCAGCGACAACCGCTCGCGTAACTCAACATCGAGGTTGGAAAACGGCTCATCGAGCAGCAGCAATTCCGGTTTCGGCGCCAGGGCGCGCGCCAGGGCCACGCGCTGTTGCTGGCCCCCGGATAGCTCGTGCGGGTATTTGGCGGCCTGATCGGCGAGCCCAACCGTTTCCAGCAAATCCGTGACCCGAGCGGTTCGTTCTGATGTGGGTTGCGACGCCAGTCCGAAGCCGACGTTGCCGGCGATCGTCAGATGCGGGAAGAGCGAATAGTCCTGAAACACCATGCCGATGCGCCGTTTTTCCGGTGCAAGGCTGAAGCCGGGGCGGCTGACCGAGACGCCTTCGAGACGGATCTCGCCCGCGATGATCGGTTCGAAGCCGGCGATGCAGCGCAGCAAGGTCGTTTTTCCGCAACCAGACGGCCCGAGCAGGCACGCAATAGTGCCGGTTTCGATGCGGAAGCTGACGTCGTGCACTACCGTGTGCGAGCCGTAACGCTGGACGATGCGTTCGAGTTCAAGGTGGGCCATGGAGATTTGATGGGTGAGTCTTGTTTGATTCTGTCGATTATACGGTCGCGCCGCGTTTGGCTGCGCGCCGGCGATGCCTTACCATGCGGGCGATGGCGTGTTCTTGTTCATTCGCGCTTAACCGGACTCTGCGCACTCGACGCACTCGGAGAAAAAATGGAACGAAAAACCCGTATCGCCCTGTTGGGCGAGTGCATGATCGAACTTCGTGGGCAGCTTTTCGGCACGATGCAGCAGTATTTTGGCGGCGATACGCTGAATACGGCGGTTTACCTGGCGCGGCTGGCCGCCGATAGCCCGATTGAAGTCGCGTACGCCACCGAACTCGGTACCGACGCGTTCAGCGACGCGATGCTGCGTGCCTGGGAGCAGGACCGTATCGATACAGGGCTGGTGATCCGCGAGGCGGGTCGGATGCCGGGTTTGTATACGATCCAGGTCGATGAAACCGGCGAGCGGACCTTTTATTACTGGCGCGATTCGAGCGCGGCGCGGCACTATTTCGACGGTTCGAGCAGTCCGCTCGAAGACGGATTCGATTCGCTCGATGCCTTGTACTTCAGCGGCATCAGCCTGGCGGTACTCTCCCGGCACGGGCGCGAACGTCTGTTCGCCTGCGTCGACCGGCTGCGCGCCAATGGCGGCCGCGTGTTCTTCGACAACAATTTCCGTGCGCGCCTGTGGCCGGAGGGGCTGGACGATGCGCGCGCTTGGTACGACATAGCGTTTGGTTCCTGCGATCTGGCGATGATTACCCTGGAGGATAATCGGGCACTCTACGAATTGCCCGATGACGAAGCAGCTATCCGCCACGCCTGCGCGTTGCCGCCTGCCGAGTTGGTGATCAAGCGCGGCGCCGATCCGACGCTGGTGCGCGTTCCTGGCAAGGATCTGATCAGCGTGCCGACCTTCTGTGTGGATAAGGTGGTCGATACCACCGGTGCAGGCGATTCCTTCGCCGGTGGCTATCTGGCCGCACGCCTGCAGGGGCAGTCGCCGGAGGTTGCGGCGCGTTGCGGCAACAAGATCGCCTCGATCGTGATCCAGTACGCCGGCGCGATCATTCCGCGCGAGGCCATGCCGGTATTCTTCTTTGCCTGAATCTGAACGGTGTTTCGCGAGATGCAGACGAACAAGCCGGTCCTGAGCGACGTCCTTCTCATGCTGGCTTTTGTGGTGGCGGCCCTGATCGGCATGCCGGTTGGCAGTGTGTTGACGAACCTGCTCAACGGCGGGACGGCAGAGGTCTGGCGGCATCTGGCCTCGACCGTACTGCCCGAATATATCGGGAACACGCTGTGGCTGTGCCTCGGCGTCGGTGCCGGAGTGACGCTCGTCGGCGTAGCGACCGCGTGGCTGACGGCGATGCATCGTTTCCCCGGTCAGCGGATTTTCGAATGGGCGCTGGTGTTGCCGCTGGCAATGCCGTCATACGTGCTGGCGTACGTCTATACCGACTTTCTTCAATTCGTCGGACCGGTACAGACCTTACTGCGTGAAACGTTCAACTGGACGCGTTCCGATTACTGGTTTCCGGAGGTTCGCAGCCTCGGTGGCGCCGTCGTTCTTTTTATTTTCGTGCTTTATCCGTATGTCTATCTGACGGCACGAACAGCGTTTCTTGAGCGCGCCAGCGGCATGCTGGAAGCCTCGCGCACGCTGGGCGTTGGGCCGTGGCGCAGTTTTTTTCGTGTGTCGCTGCCGTTGGCGCGTCCGGCGGTGGCGGCCGGGGCCGCGCTGGCGCTGATGGAAACGCTCGCCGATTACGGTGCCGTCTCGTATTTCGGTGTGCAGACGTTCACCACCGGAATCTATCGCGCTTGGTTCTCGCTTGGCGACCGCATCGCTGCGGCACAACTCGCTGCGTCGTTGCTCGGTGTCGTCGCGCTGTTGCTGATTATTGAGCAAGCCTCCCGAGGGAGGGCCCGTTTCCACAATACGACGGGACGTAATCGTCCGATGCCGGGGCAGATGTTATGTGGCCTTTCAGCCGCCCTGGCTTGCGGCGTGTGTGCACTGCCGGTAGTGATCGGCTTCCTGTTGCCAGGCGGACTGCTGCTGCGCCTGGCCCTCGTCGAAGGGGACGCACAATTCGGCGTGCAGTTCCTCCGTCTGGCGCGCAACAGCTTCATCCTCGCCGGCGTGACGGCTGTCCTCGCGGTGGCGCTGGCGCTGTTGTTGGCCTACGGTGAGCGCCTGGCGCGTGGCGGGGCCGCACGTGCGCTCAACCGGCTGGTTGGTCTGGGCTATGCCGTTCCCGGTTCGGTGATCGCCGTGGGGGTGCTGATCCCGGTCGCGCGGCTGGATAATTGGCTAGCTGAGCAGTGGTTGTACTGGTTTGGCAGCAATCCCGGTTTGCTTCTTACCGGCGGTATTACGGCGCTGGTCTATGCGTATCTCGTGCGTTTCCTCGCCGTTGCCCTACAATCAATCAATACCAGTCTGTCCAAGATTACGCCGAGCATGGACGAATCGGCGCGCAGTCTGGGCGAGGGCGCCAGCGGCATTTTGCGCCGCGTTCACCTGCCGCTGTTGCGCGGCAGCCTGCTGACCGCCGCGCTGCTGGTTTTTGTCGATGTGATGAAGGAGTTGCCGGCAACCCTGGTGATGCGACCGTTCAACTTCGATACGCTGGCAACGCAGGCCTATACCCTGGCGTCCGATGAACGTCTGGGGGAGGCGTCTACTGCCTCCCTGGCGATTGTCGCAGTCGGCTTGTTGCCCCTGATAGCGTTGTCACGGCAGATCTCACTCAGGAGGCGATAAAAAACGGCCGGGGATTTCCCCGGCCGTCGTGTGAGAATCCAAAAAAACTCAGCGATAGCCGACACGGTCGAAGATCATCTGTGCCTTGGCGCGGTACATGCCAAGCGAGTCGACCGGAAGCGTGTCAGCCTTGAACGGACCAAGTTTTTCAAGGGCCGGGTTGGCGACCTTGACCGACGGCACGGCCGGCCATTCGTTGTTGCCGTCGGCAAAATAGCGCTGTGCATCGTCGCTTGCGAGGTATTCGAGGAACTTCACCGCTGTTTCCTTGTGCGGTGCATGCTTCAACATTCCGGCGCCGGAAACGTTGATGTGCGTACCGTTCGCCTTCTGATCGGGCCAGACGACGCCGATTTTTTCGACGACTTTCTTGTCGCCCTCCTTTTCGGAGCGCATCAGGCGTGCCACGTAGTAGGAGTTGGAAATCGCGACGGCGCATTCGCCGGCCGCGACGGCCTTGATCTGGTCGGTGTCGCCGCCTTTCGGCGAGCGCGCAAAGTTTGCCACTACGCCGCGCGCCCAGGACTCCGCCTCCTGTTCGCCCTGGTGGGCGATGATCGAAGCCATCAACGACAGGTTGTACGGGTGCGACCCCGAACGCGTGCAGACCTTGCCCTTCAGTTTCGGATCGGCAAGGTCCGCGTAATTCATCACATCGGCCGCCTTCATAGTGTCCTTTGCATAGACGATGACGCGTGCCCGGGTGGAAAAGGAGATCCAGTCTTCCGCGCGCAGATGGGCGGGAATGCGCGATTCCAGAACTGGGGACCGGACCGGAGCGAACAGTCCCAGTTCGTGAGCGGCTGACAGGCGGGCAGCGTCGACGGTGACGAATACATCGGCGGGGCTGTTGGCGCCCTCGCTGCGAAGGCGTTCAAGGAGTTCCTCTTCTTTACCTTCAATACGGTTGATGCGGATACCCGTCTTTTTGGTGAACTCGCTGTAGAGCTGTTCATCAGTCTGGTAGTGCCGAGCGCTGTAAAGGTTGAGTACCTTTTCTTCTGCATAAGCTGCCGAAGCAACTCCCGATATGGCGAGAGCGAGGAGGAATGGGGTGGCGTGGGGGGCTGGCATCGGGATTGACTCCTTTATTGCGGGGCGGGTGATAGGTCTTTGCAATCCGATGTTATCGTTTTTTTTTCTATATGTAAATGATAGTCGTTATCAAAAAAGGGTAATAAAAAAGGACGCGTCAGCGCCCTCTCTCGTCAAAAAGGTGGGTTCAGCGCTCCAGAATACGCCTCGCGCCGTTGTAGCGCTTGACCCAGTAACTCTGACTCATGTCTTCCACTCGAACTTCTGCGCCTGTCCGCGGGGCGTGCATGAAGCGGTTGTCGCCCAGATAGATCCCGACGTGCGAAAAGGCACGGCGCATAGTGTTGAAAAAAACCAGATCGCCCGGCTTCAACTCTTTCTTGTCTGCAACGACGTCACCGACCTGGCTCTGTTCCTTGGCGGTTCGGGGAAGGAATTTACCAACCGCGTCGCGGAAGACAACTTGAACGAAGCCACTACAGTCGAGTCCCTTCTCAGGATCAGTTCCGCCGCGCCGATAGTTGATGCCGACGAGTTCCAGACCTTTCAGGACCAGATCCTGTGCGCTATTTGTATAACGCTCGAAAAACGATGTTTCTTCCGTAACGCCCTGTTGCTCTGTGGCCAAGCTAATGCTTGGGGTGCACAGGGCGGCAGCTGTGGCGAACAGAAAAATTGTGATGGATTTGTGACAAAACATGGGGCAGCAATCTAAAAGAAAACCACAAAGTTGTAAACGTCTTTCGTTGATTCTGTTACTGTTTATGTGCGCAACATCCTGTTTTCGTGAGATGTTTCATGTCTTGGCAGGCAGGGGTGCTGTGAGGTGGGGTTTATGGTTATCATGGTGCCCTCTGGGCCTGCCGGAGGACGCGCGCGAGTCGATTGCACGGTCGGCTGGATGTCCCGTCAAAGGTGCCTAAGCTGTAGTCAAACGAACCAGCAGAGCTGAGATGGAAAGTCGAAATCAACCTCCGCGCATACTGATCGTCGATGAATCGCGCATGGTGCGTGCGATGCTCATTCGACACATTCGCGATCAGTACGATTTCCGCGAAGAGGCGGATGGTGAGGCGGCTTGGCAGGTTCTGGTGCTCGATCATTCCATTGAGTTGGTCATCTGTTCGCTATCTCTGCCGGTACTCGATGGAGACGGATTGCTGGTTCGTGTGCGTTCCTCGCGCCTGTCTCGCCTGTGTCAAATGCCGATGCTGATGATTACCGGCGACGACAACGATGCGGTTGAACGTGCAAAGGCGCATGGCGCGTCCGATTTCATCAATCGCAACACCGGTTCGGCTGAGCTTTTGGCGCGCATCGATTCGTTGCTCAAACTGGCACAGGCGCGCAATCAGCTCAAGGAAAATCTGGAACAGCACGTCCAGAATCCCGAAACCGGTATCTTTACCCGCAAATACATCGAGTTGCAGGCTGTTCAGGCCATGTCGCATGCGATGCGCCACCATGGCGAGGTCAGTGCAATCGTGATGGGGTTCGACAATGTCGGGGTTTTACGCGAAGAGCATGGGGTCGATGCCTTGAAGCAGTTGCAGCAGCGTTTTATTTCGATGCTGTCCGGGAAAATCCGCAAAGAGGACAGTCTTGGTCATTACATCGGTAGCCAGTTGGTGGTGATTTCGCCGGGAACCACGTCTGCCGCGTGCGAATCGTTTGGCAACCGTCTGCGCGAGGCAATCCGGGCTGCCAATATTTCCGTTCATGGGCAGCGGCTCAGTTTGTCAGTCAGCGTTGGTATCTCCAGCAGCCCTGCTGATGCCGTCAGTTCGGCAGGGGCGTTGATCGAGCTCGCTGGTGCTCGCCTGAAAGCCGCGCAGCAGGCGGGAGGAAACAAGGTGATTGCCTGCAATGCGCCACAACAGGTTCACGCAAACAGTGCGGCGCCTTCGCTCGATCGGGCAGTGGCGTTGCTGCGTGCAGGGGAGGAAAGTGCCATTAGGCCCCATCTGCACGAGCTCGCACGCCAGTTACTGCCGTTGCTGGCTCTCGTCGAGCAGGATCTCGCGCTTGGTTTGCCGGTAAATGACCTCCGTCGTCGCCTGGAAGCGCCATTGACAACCGGGATTCAGGATCCCGGTGGGTCGTCTTTGGATGCGTTTGAGGACACTCCTAAACGCATTGATTGACAAGCGGTTTTCTAGTAGAATCGCCGCCTTTTCCACCTTGCCCCACCGTTCGCATGGCGGGGGGCTTTTGCCAAAAGGAGTGTTCATGCGCCATTACGAGATTGTCTTTATCGTCCACCCGGACCAGAGCGAA
>QKII01000045.1 GCA_003249625.1 Propionivibrio sp.
ATGGCAGCCAACCAGCGGCAGCTGCATGATCTGGCACTGCCGATGCTCAAGAAGTTGGCGCAGGATATCCAGCTCACCTGTCATCTGGGGGTGATGGAAGGCGCTGAAGCCGTCTATCTGCTCAAGGTTGAGGGCAGCCGGGAAATACGCGTCAACACCTGGGTCGGAAAGCGCCTGTCGCTGCACAGCTCGTCACTTGGCAAGGTGCTGTTGGCAGGTTTGCCGGAAGAGGAGCTGCAAAGTATCCTCGCGCAGGTGACGTGGGAGGCAAAAACACCACGCTCAATCATTGATCCCGTGGACTATTGCCGCCAGTTACAACGTGTGCGCGAACGCGGCTGGGCGCTCGACGACGAGGAGGATCTGGTCAATATCCGCTGTGTGGCTGCGCCAGTGCGTGATATGCAGGGACACGTTATCGCCGCGATCAGCGCTGTTGGCACCGTTCTCGATATCACCCCGGAAAGAATCGACGAACTGGCCACCACGCTATGCGCGACGGCGCGGGAGATATCGCAGCATCTCGGTCACACTTCGCCGTAGCGTTCAATTGTCCTGCAACAGCGTCAGTTCCTCGTTGACGTGGCGCAGGCGGATCGACAGCAGGCGTGCCAGCTTGGTCATCAGGACAAGGGCAATTCGTTTGTGCTCGTCGGCCAGATAGTTGAATTTTTCCAGCGAAAGGATGTACATGTCGCAGTCGCGCGTGGCGATCGCATCGTTGCCGCGCGGCCGGTTGTCGAGGAAGGCCTGGCCGCCGAGGAAATCGCCGCGGCCATAGGTGGCGATGTGCTTGATTGCGCCGCCGCGCCCGACGGAGCCGGCAACCTTGACCTCGCCCTTGCGGATCAGGAACAGGTCGTTGCTGGGATCGCCGCAGGAGAAGATCGTCTCGCCCGCTTTCCAGGAGCGTTTCTCCACGCAGGCTTCCAGATCGACCAGCGTGTCCGGCTTGCTGCCCTTGAACAGTTCGATCTCATGTAATTCCAGCGGCGGCCGGTCGTCGGCGTCAACTTTCTCGACTTCTCCGAGCAGGCTGGATTCGACCCACTCGATGGCCGCCTCCAGGGTCGGCACGTAGAGCAACGTCCTGTCGTTCGCCCTCAGGCCGGCCAGTTCGAGGAACTCGCGTAAGTTGCGGCCGTTTGGCAGGCGCTCGCGAACGTTGGAAAGGACGAGTGGAACGTTGCGTTCGGTCAGCGCGTCGCGGACAAGGCTGATCATGTGCGCCGCAGTCACGTCCACCGATTGCACGCGCTGCAGGTCGAGGATCATGTAGTCGGTCGTCGCGAGTTCCGGTTCCAGGGTTCGATAGAGTTGCTGTGCTGTTCCGAAGAAGAGGCTGCCCTGCAGTTCGAAGATTACGGCCGAGTGCCCCTTCTTTTCGAGGATGCGCATCTCGTGTTCAGGCCGATACCACGCTGATGATCGCTCGCCGACGAAACTCTTGCGTCGTACCACAGTGCCGCCGACCTGCTCACGCAGGAAGAGCATGATTGACAGAATTACGCCGGTGGCGGACGCGGCGATCAGGCCGACGGTCAGCGCGACGCCGACGACCGCCAGCACCACCACGAAATCGACGACCGTTGACTTGGATTCGAGGAAGCGCAGCGGATCGGTGTCGATCATGCGAAGCCCGATCACGATAAGTACGCCGCTTAGCGTTGCGACAGGGGTCCAGGCGATGAACGAACCGAGCAACAGCGCGGCGATAACCGATGTAAGCCCTTCGACGACACCCGAAATCCGGGTTTTTGCGCCACTGGAATAGTTGACCATCGTGGCCCCCATCTGCCCAGCGCCGGGCATGCCACCGACAATCGACGCCGTCATGTTGGCAAGGCCCTGAGCCGCGAGTTCGCGGTCCGAATCGTGTCGGGAGCGCGTCAGTCGGTCGAGGACGACGCAGGTTTTCAGCGTGTCGATCGAAAGCAGCACGGCCAGCGTCAGCGCGCTGCTCAGCAGACTACCGACCTGCGAGAGCTTCAACTCGCCGATCTGCTGCCAGCGGTCGGTGATCAGGGTGATGTAACCTTCGCCGGTGGCCCCCAGCGTTCCGATGACCAGCGGGTTGCCTTCCTGCGTAGCGAGGCGGGGGTCGAAGAGAGCGAGTCCGGCGTAGGTGAGGGCACCGCAGGCGATTCCGACGATCGTCCCGGGGATTTTCCTGGCGATGCGGCTGGAGAAGAGCATCGCGACGATCGTTACCCCGCCGATGGCGATCCCTCGCCAATCCCACAGTTCAGGTGAAAAGATGATCTTGTACCAGCGGCTGTCATCGGCTGCGCCGACCAGCTTTGGCAGTTGGCTACCGACAATGATCAGCCCCACGCCCGAGAGATAACCGCTAACCACAGGGTATGGAATGAACTTGATCAAGCGGCCGATACCGAGAAATCCGATGAGGATCTGGATGGCGCCGGTGAGAATGCCGAGTACAGTCAGCATCAGCACGATGCTCGTTGGGCTGACACCCTGGCGCGCGAGTTCGATGGCAAAGGCGGAAAGAACGGCCGCTGCCGGCGCACAGGGGGCGCTGATCAGTCGGTCGGTGCCGCCGAAGGTTGGCGCGATCAGTCCGAGCGCCATCGTGCCTAGCACGCCGGCCAGCGCGCCGAAGGCGGCATAGTGCGGATCGACGGCGGCAAACACGGTGACGCCGAAGGCGACTGAGGCGGGCAGGGCGACCAGCATGGCGGCAAAACCGCCCCAGAAGTCTCCTGAATGACGCATCCAGGCGCCGGAAAGTTCTCGCATGGGTTTTCTCCTTGGTACGGGGGCTTTGCCGGTGGCTATTCCGGGTGGCTGATCAGTTTTTCGGCGGCCTCGTCGCCCGAGTCCTCGCTTGCGGGGAGTACGTCGTAGCCGAGGCTGGCGACCTGTGTGTTGATCCAGCGCAGGTCGGCGATCAGGTCGAGGTGCGCGGAACTGCTTTCCAGTGCGTTTGATACACCCTCGCTGAGCCGGCCGATGTGTCGGCGGGAACTGTCATTGCACATCGACTTGAAGTCACGCTTGCGCTGTACCAGAACGCCGGCAGTGTCTGGATGCCAGGCCATGATGACCTCTGCAGCCAGCTGAGTGTTGCCGATCAGGAAGCGGAACAACGTGTCCAGTTCGAGCTTGCCTGCCTCGGAGAAGCTCTTCCTTTCCTTGCGCATGCTTTCGGGAATGCCGACTATCGTTTTGCAGATGACATCGCCGGCGTTCTCCAGGCTGGCGGTGTAGCGCAGCAGTGCGGTGACGCGGCGCAGGTCCTCGTCGTCGATACCCTTGCGTGTCAGGTCGACCGCATAGGCACGGACGGCCTTGAACAGGACATTCACCTTTTCTTCGAGGCGAACGATTTCCGGCGCCTTTTCACTGTTGCCGGCGAGCAGCATGTCCAAGGTTATTTCGAGCATCGTCTGTACCGTGCCGAGAATTCGCAATACCTCGCGGGAGAGTGCGGTGACAGGCAGTAGCCCGATATTGCCGACGCTCTCTGTTGTGCCGGGAATGTACTTGGGGCCAATGTCGTCCGCCGATCTCGGCGGTTCGATGAAGAGGCGTTCGAGAAGACGCGCCGCTGGCTTGACGAGGCCGGTAAAGACGACGATCAGCGCGCAGTTGAAAAGGATGTGCAGGATCACCACGCGGAAGCTCGGAAGTCCCGGGATGATTTCGTAGAGCCCGTCGAGCAGGCGCAGGCCAATGAGTCCTGCAAGCACGCCGGCCAGCTTGAATGCGCCGTGACCGACGACGACACGACGGGCCGGGGCGGCCTGGTTCCAGGTCATGATGATCGGCGGCGCGGCGTTGCCGAGGTTGATTCCCAGAATCGCCGCGAGGATGAGCGTCGGGTCGGTGGTGATTCCCGCCTGAACCAGTGATGCCCAGAACAGCAGGATGGCGATCGAGGAGTGGGCGAGCCAAGTCAGGATGGCGAACAGCAGCACGGCGATCAATAGTTCGCCGCCGAGCGACGAGACGATGACGCGGATCAGGTCGCTGGCGGCAAGTGCGCTGGAAACCTGGCTCATGAAGGTCAGTGCAATGAGGATCATGGCGATCCCCAGACAGATGCGGCCGAACTGTTTGAGGGGGGACTCGGTGTCGCTGTAGATCGAGTGCAGCAGATAGCCGACGAACATCAGGACCGGCCAGAGCGCCTTCAGATTGAGCGTGAGCAGGGCGGCGACGACGGCACTGCCGGCATCCGCGCCGAGGAGCAGGAGAAGGCCGTCGGCGACGGGGACGGCGCCGACGGCAGCCAGGCCAGAGGTGAAAATGGCGACGGCGATGGAACTCTGCAAGATGGTCGCGGCGCCCGCGCCGGTGAATAGCGCGACGAGGCGGTTGTTCAAGGCGCGTGGCAGGGTGCGACGGATTTGTGCGCCATAGACGCGCATCACGCCGGTGCGCGCCATGCGTACGCCCCACAGCAGCAATGCCGCGGCGCCGAGGATCAGGGTCAGTTCGTAAGTGCCGGAGTCTTGCATGGCTGCATGGCTGTCATTGGAGATTGCCCAGATCGTCGACAACCAGCGTTGGCTGGCGCTCCAGACCTGGGAGGTCTTCGCGGCGCGCTTCGCCGCTGAGAACCAGGATGAAATCGATGCCGGCGTTCTCCGCCAGGCGCTTGTCGGTGGTCAGGCGGTCGCCGACCATGACCATCTCCTCGCGCCGGAAGCGCTTGAGCAGCGGCGAGAGGACGATCGTGTTGGGCTTGCCGAAGACGATCTCGGGAAGTCTCCCGGTGGCACTTTCGTAGAGTTTGACGAAGCTGCCGGTGTCCGGTAGCGGGCCGTTCGATGACGGGCAGACCAGGTCCGGGTGCGTCGAGAGGAAACGAACCTTGGGGCGCTGAAGGAGCAGACAGGAATCGGCGAGCTTGGCGTAGGTCAGTTCGGTGTCATAGCCCAGCACGACGGCCTGGCAGTCGTCACCCGAGGTGAACGCCAGGCCGGGGATACTCTGTGTGAGGTAACTGCAGAAACTGGCATTGCCAACCGGGTAGATGCGCTGGATTTCCTGCTCCCGCAGGAAATCAACCAACGGTAGCAGTGGGGAAAGGATTCTCTCCCGGCCGACGGTTATGCCGAACCGGGCGAGCTTCCGAAGGTAGTCGTCAAGATTCTTCGATGTGTTGTTGGTCAGGAAAAAAATCTCCCGCTTCCCGAGATTGCGCCGGATGAAATCGATCGTGCCCTGGATGGGCTCGTCACCGAGGTAGACGGTTCCATCCAGGTCGAACACGAAGCAGGTTTTGCTGTCGGTATCCACTTACGTCAGCCACTTCATCGGAATGACGGACAGCTTCGGGAAGAGCAGCAGCAGAACCAGGACCAGTACTTCCATGATCAGGAACGGCGCCATCTTCCGCACCAGATTGCTCATGGTGATCCCGCACGAACCGCAGACGACGAAAAGCACCGTTCCGACTGGTGGGGTGATGACGCCGATGCCGACGTTCAGCACGAAAAGAAGGCCGAAATGATAGGGGTCGATGCCGGCCATCTTGATCAGCGGATAAAACACGGGTGCGAAGAGCAGGATGTTCGGTGTCAGATCCATCACCATCCCGGCAGCGAACAGGAAAATCATGATCGAGAACAGCAGCAGGGTCGGTGTCTTGACCAGTGGTTCGAAGAATGCCGCCATCTGCAACGGGATCTGCGCCGAGGTGATGAACCAGCCAACGGCCGAGGCGGCGCCGACGATGAACATCACGACTGCCGTGGTGCGCGCCGATCCGGCGCTGACGCGCAGCAGGTCGCGGAACGACAGTTCGCGGTAGTAGAACACCGTCACCAGGATTGCATACACCGCGGCGAACGCACCGCCTTCGGTCGGAGTGAATACGCCGAAGCGAATGCCGCCGAGAAGCAGGACAGGCAGCATGAACGCCGGGGTCGATTCCTTGAGGATCGTGATGGCTTCGTCGCGCGTGAAACGGATGGTGTCGACATATCCGTCCTTGCGTACGATGAAGAACCACATGATCAGCAGGAATATGCCGATCAGGAGGCCCGGCACCAGTCCGATCATGAACAGTTTCGTGATCGACAGCTCGACAGTTGCACCCAGCAGGATGAAGTTGGCGGACGGCGGGATGATCGGGCCCAGGATTGCGCCCGAAGCGATGATGCCGCCGGCGCGCGCATCGTTGTATCCCGCCTGCTTCATCATCGGGAAGAGAATGCCGCACAGTGCCGCCGCTTCACCGACCGAACTGCCCATCAGGCCGGCGAAGATCACGCTGGCGACGATTGTCGCATAGCCCAATCCGCCGCGAACGCGGCCGATGATCAGTTGCGCCAGCAACACGACGCGCTGGGAGAGGCCGCCCTTGGCCATGATCTCGCCGGCGAAGACGAAGAACGGGATGGCCATCAGCGGGTAGTTGTTGACCCCGTCGACGATCGCCTGCGGAATGATCATGGAATCCCAGAAGCCCGAGTAGATCATCAGGCAGATGGCCGAGAGGATCATTACCAGGGCAATCGGGATATTGAGAAAGAGGAAGAAAAACAGCGAACCGAGGAAGATGAGCAGTTCCATGATCAGTCCTCCTTCACTTTAGCCAGGAAAGCCGAAGCAGGACGCTTGACGGTGGCGACCAGTTCTCGCAGGCGGATGATGAAAACGGATACCGCCATCAGCGGGAGCGTGCCGTTGACGAAAGTCATGTTGACTCCGGTGGCCACTGTCGAGGTGTCCATCGTTTGCAGGACCAGCGTGATTCCGCCGATGATCAGAATGAGAAGAGCACCGAGTGCGAGCAACTGGGCGATGATGTCGATGGATTTCCGGGTTTTGCCGTGCAGCATGCTGGTGAGCATGTCGACGGAGATGTGACGCCCTCGATAGAAAGCTTCGATCGCGCCAAAGAACGTGATGTACATGAACAGGAACCGGGCCCATTCCTCGCTCGGGGCGAAACTCGAGCGGAAGACATAACGCAGGATTGCGTTGTAGAAAACCAGGCCGATCATGCCCAGAAACACTGCAGCGCAGAAACTCTGGAAGGCGACTTCTCCTGGACTCTCTTTCGTTGGCTCTTTTTCAGGCATGAGCTCGCTCATGATGCCCCCTCCACAAACCCTCTAAACATCGAATGCTCCCAATGATCTTTTGTGTATCAACGTAAAAAAGCGGAAAAAAACCGAGGCGTAGTGTCTGGCGATTGCCAGGGCGCTGAACGGATCGGTTTGGGGCCGGCCCGGTCGTAACCAGGCCGGTGAAGAACGACTTATTTGTATTGCTTCGTGCTTTCCAGGATTTCCTTGGCGTTCGGCACGGTCTTGTAGAACAGCTCCCAAGTCTGTTCGCCTGCCTTGTGCAGTGCCAGCTTCATGTCGGATGACGGTTCGCTGATCGATCCGCCACCTTTCTTGATTTCCTCAATGGCTTTTTTCTCGACATCAGCCGCCATCTTCCAGACCTCTTCAGACGAGCGCTTCGCTGCGTCTTCGAAGATTTTTTTGTCTTCCGGCGGCAGCTTGTTGTAGAAATCGTTGTTGATGTAGAGCGAGTGAATGACCAGCAGGTGGCCGGAGAGCGTGATCTGCGGCGCAATTTCGTACATCTTCAGTGCAACGATGTCGGAGAAGGGGCTGTCGCCGCCATCGATGGTGCCTTGATCAAGCGCCGACGGGACTTCGGCGAAAGGCATTGGTTGTCCGCTCTGTCCGAGATTCTTGGCGAACTCGATGTAAAGGGGGATGTTTGGCACGCGCATGCGCAACCCCTTCAGGTCAGCCACTTCCTTGATCGGCTTTTTCGTGTAGAAGTGCCGGAAACCAAGGGGGAATGCGTTTAGCGCCGTCAGGCCGGATTTCTCCGGAAAGCCCTTGTTGATCAACTCGAATGTCTTTCCGTTCATCGCGCGATGGGCGTGCTCCAGGTTGTCATAGAGCATCGGCGCTTCGAGCATCGCCATGGCGGGGAATATGGCGCCGGTCTGCGTGCCGGTTGCACACATCTGAATAATTCCCTTCCGAGTCTGGGCGATGTAGGCAGCTTCCTTGCCAAGCTGGCTGTTCGGGAACACCTGCACGTCGTACTTGCCCTTCGTGGCTTCCATGACGTACTTGGCGAACAGCTTCATGCCGACGGTTTCGGGCTCGCCATCCGGCTTCATGCCGGCGATCTTGACCACGATCTTGTCGGCGGCG
>QKII01000451.1 GCA_003249625.1 Propionivibrio sp.
CACCGGATGCTGGTCAGGCAGTGAGGCACAAACGATGAAGTGCGCGCACTGGGGATGGAGAATTGCCACAATAAGCCTGTTGGCGATCCTCGCAGGTTGCGGCGGACAACCTACGCGTACGAACGACTCCGGCCCGTCCACCAGCCCGACGACGCCCCGCAAATCCACGGTAGTCCAGAAGCGCGGCGGCGGCTATTACAAGGACGACGGTCCGGCCGACGAGATCCCCGACAACCTTGACGAAATTCCGGACGCGCAGCCACAGCTCGAACCGCTGAACCGCTTCGCAAACCGCCCCTATGAAGTACTCGGCAAGTCTTACGTGCCGAACACCAGTCTGAAGCCTGTCCACCAGCGTGGCATCGCCAGCTGGTACGGCAAGAAATTCCACGGCCAGAAAACCTCGATCGGCGAGCCGTACGACATGTTCGCGATGACTGCCGCGCATCCGACGCTGGCTATTCCGTCGTACGTCAAAGTGACCAACGTCGGCAACGGTCGAACGGTGGTTGTCCGCGTCACCGACCGCGGACCATTCCACGCCGACAGGATAATCGACCTGTCCTACGCCGCAGCCCACCGGCTCGGCTATGTCAATAACGGCAGCACACAGGTCGAGGTCGAGGCAATACTGCCAACCGGGCCAACCTCGCCGCTTTACGCCGAGGCACGGCAGCCGCCGCTGCCAACGAAGCTTCCTGCGCCATCGACAGACAGTGACGGATTCGAGCAGTTGATGACACAACTGGCCGTCGACAACACGTCTGTGTCAAAACCCGCCGACGCCGTCAATGGCGAAGTGAAGGGTCTCTTCCTGCAGCTAGGTGCGTTTTCCAATGCCGACAATGCGGAGAGCCTGCGTTCGCATCTTCTGCGCGAACTCGACTGGCTGAGCGAGGGTATACAGATTCAGGTCAACGGCGGCATGCACCGCGTCCATCTCGGCCCCTATCCCAGCCGGAGCGACGCTGAACGGGTCGCCGAGCGGATTCGTCTGGCGCTCGGTTACAAACCGACCTTTGTTACGCGTTAGCCCTGCCGATCTCAATCACCAGCTTGCCAATGTGCCGTTTCTTTTCGAATTCTCGTTGTGCCTCGGTTATCTGACGAAGGGGAAATGTCCCTGCGACCACAGGCGAAATTTCACCTGCCTCAATCCGCCTGACCAGCCTCGGGAATACCGTTTCATCGAGAACCGTACAACCGAAAAAACTCAGGTCCTTCAGGTAAAGCGTCCTCACATCCAGCGGGACGAGCGGGCCTGCGATGGCACCCGACACGGCATATCGGCCAAAAGGCCTAAGCACGTCCAGCAGACTCGGCCACTGCTCGCCAGCCACAAGGTCGATCACGACATCAACGCTGTTCTTTCCGAGCGCCACGAGAAGGTTGTCTTTTCTCGCAATGGTACGGTCGGCACCGAGGCTTAATAGCTTCGCCGATTTTTCCGGTGACGTTATGGTAACGACCGTAGCCCCTCTGGCCTTGGCAAGTTGAACGGCCGCGGAACCTACCCCGCCAGAACCTCCTGTCACCAACACGATATCCCCGGAGCGGACCCCGGCACGTGTCAGGAGGTTTTCCGCCGTAGAGTATGAGCAGGGGAACGATGCGAGCTCGATATCGCTGAGAGCACTGTTGATCGGGTAAGCATGCCTGGCTGCAACGACGGCATATTCCGCGAAGCCACCGTCACATTCTGAGCCGAAATACCAGGGCGGGTCAGGAACCTTGCCGCCCACTTCTCGCAGGCATGGCTCGACAAGAACTCTCTTGTTGAGGAGCGAGGAATCCACCTCCTCTCCGAGTGCAACAATTTCCCCGCATGCGTCGGCGCCCTGGATTCGGGGAAACTGAATGGCGCTCCCCGTCCACCCCGCGTCACGGCTATCTCCATTCGACTTCGAATACCAGCCGACTCGCGTATTGAGGTCCGTGTTGTTGACCCCGGCCGCGCTGACTCTGATCAGCACGTCGCGTGCCCCCGGAACCGGCACTGGAATATCCTCACGGAACACCAGCTTATCCAGCCCGCCGTGCCCGACGAGTTGAACGCCCTTCATCACTTCGGGAATGTTGTTCATTTCGGTTCACCTTTCAGCGTGATCGGAAAC
>QKII01000109.1 GCA_003249625.1 Propionivibrio sp.
CTGGCCATTTCAGCAGATACGGGCACCTTGTGGCCGCGTGCGTACATGCACTGAATGTAGGCGTTGTCGTATTGGCGCTGTGTGCCGTAGGCCGAGCGTTGTCCGGTTTCCGATCCGGCGACGGTTCCAATGATCAAACCGGTACCGGCGCCAACGCCTGCGCCGCTCCTGCCACCGATCGCGGCACCGGCTACCGCTCCAACCGCCGTGCCGAGCGCCGCACTGCGTACTGTCGCGTCGCCGGAGGCTTTTTCCGCGGTCATGCCGCCGATCTGCTGAAACGCATAGCGCTGACACTCTGCGTCGTCGAAACGGAACTGCTGGAATGTTTTGCCCGTGCCGGGCAAGGCCAATTTGCTTGGACCGGTGGGAATGCTCGTGCAACCTCCGAGGGCGACGATTGCAACCAGTCCGAATGTGGCGTGGATCCTTTTCATGATCATTCTCCCGATTTTCAGCGCTATTGTGGCCTTGGCAGAACCTTCAGCCAGCCATTGGGGCACACACGCACGTCGGGATAGTAACCTTCGGGAGACTGACAGTAATACCAGTAGCCGGCAGGCGCGACCGCTTCCGTGGCCGGCGATTGCTCGATGTAGACGGGCGGTGCAGGGCGTTCGATCACGACCGGTGGATAGTATGGTGGATAGTAGTAAGGGGCCGGGTAATACCACGGCCCCCAGACCGGGCCGACGACAATACCGACGCCAACACTGCTGTGACGATGGACGCGGTCAGCAACGGCATCGCCGACGGCGCCAATTCCGAGCAGGAAAACCATGGCGGCGGATAGCACATTCTTTATCTGAGACATCTTTGCATACTCAAGAAAATTTGTTTCCGAATTGCCGGTGTATCCGGCGAGACACATATTTTGATCCGATAATCGCCGGTCGGCAGCGTTAAGCGCGAGATGTTTGTAACGATATGTTTCGATTGAAGTGCCAGATTCGTACATCGGAGTCTCAAAACTCAGGTGCCGAATTAATTGACCGTACGCTAGGCTTGTGGTTAAATCTCGCGCCTCTAACGGGCAGTTAGCTCAGCGGTAGAGCACCGCCTTCACACGGCGGGGGTCACTGGTTCGATCCCAGTACTGCCCACCAATAGAATCAAACACTTAGGCCATCCAATAGGGTGGCCTTTTTGTTGCCTGAAACAAACTGTGAAACAGCGATCTTTGATTTAACGGGGAAAAGTCGCTGTTCTCGCTCTACCTTCGCTGCAGCTGCGACAGAACATGGGGATTCGAGCGAACGCTCAATCAGCTTGGCTGACACGTACAAATACATTAAAGCGAGGAAGAATGTTTCTTACGCTTCTATTCGCATTCAGCGTGTGCCAAGGGCAGTGGGCCCGATGCCGATGAGCGCGGATTAGCCAGGTTTGGGAATGGGCGCACTTGTAGGCGTGTAATCGCCAAAGGCTTTTAGCTTATATAGCCAATCTTCTAAATCGTTGAGATACGCCATAGCAAAGACAAATAATGTGGCGAAGTTTTTCCGTGATCAATAGATCGGTGGGTAGGTGGTTTCTACTTTGTTCCCTGTTGCCCTAAACGAATAAGACATGTCGGACATGCGCCCTGTCGCCATGATCGTGGCGACAGTCCCGCCGATCCGTTCTGTTAATTTCTTCCTGCTCGACTTCAGCTTCCAAGCGGTGTCTGTCATCTTGGTAATGTTGGCGCCATCCAGCGCAGGACGGGGTGCTAGCTTCGGTAGCCGAAGCCAGTCGATCGGGCCCTTTTGTTTTCAATCGGTGAAATTTATCGATTAAAAGAAATAATCGATTGGACGCTATGAATCATAGTCCCGATGATGCGTCACACGCGGATCGAGCTAAGGGGTTCGATGCCGTAATAACCATAGACAGGAGGTTCCGATGAAACTACTCAAGGCAGCCGTTGCCACGCTTGCAGTGACTCTCTGCGCAACACCTTCCTTCGCCGCAGATGATTCCTATCCAACCAAGGAAATCAATATTGTCATCGGCTTCGCTGCCGGAGGCGGTACCGACGCAATGGCTAGGCTGATGGCACCCTACATCGAAAAAAATCTGAAGGGTGCAAAAATCGTCGTGAAGAATGTTCCTGGCGCGGGCGGATTGATTGCACTTACGCAAGCAGCGAAGGCGAAGCCCGATGGTTATACGATTACTAGTTTTTCTCTGCCTGGCTCAGTGGCGCGGACCAAGGACAGGAAGACAGAATACAGCGTGAATAGCTTTACTTACTTGGCAAACGTCGCAAATGACCCGAACGTCGTTGTGGTCAACAAAGCCTCGGATATGAACTCCCTGGCGGACCTCGTGAAGAAAGCCAAAAAAAGTCCTCTGACGGTGGCGATGTCAACCTTGGGTGGTGACAAGCAGTTCGCCATGATGGCGCTGGAAGAGCAGGGCGGAATTCATTTTGATTATGTTCCGTTCAAAGGATCTGCGCCCGCGAGAACCGCGGTTATGGGCGGGCACGTGGACGTGGTTGCAATGAGTCTCAGCGAGGTGATCGGCTTTGAAGAGGAACTGAAGGTTCTTGGCGTGATGCAGGATGAGCGCTCGCCATATGCCCCGAAAATCCCGACGGCCAAGGAACAGGGTTTCAATATCGTGATGGGCTCCATGCGCGGGTACGTGGCGCCAGCAGGACTGCCAGCCGACATTCGCGACAAACTGATCAAGGCGTTCAAAGCAGCTTACGAAGATCCTGATTTCCAAAAGTCGATGAAGGATTCGGGCACCCCGTTGCAGTTCGTCGCCGGGAAGGATTACGAAGATTTGGCGAAACAGCAAGATGCTGTAGCCGCGAAGATCTGGCAAACCACGCCCTGGACAAAATAGCTATTTGAGACTGACGGCATGTGATTCACTGAATGCCGAAAAGCTATGCGGTTGTCCTGGACTTTGAGTCGTGATGACGTGTTGCTTTTCGGCATTGTCTTTATTGGGTGCTTCGTAACGGACAAACCATGAGTGCCAAACGAATGTGATGCGTGTTACGTAACCAAGTCGTGCCATAAAAAAGAAAAAAGGGCGGTTTGATTGCCTCGATGGAAATCGAGTGCTTCAGGAAGTCTTCAATTTACGGAGGGTCAATTTATGAAAATCAACACATCTGCACTTGTGGCCGGATTCGCACTGACGACGGCGCTAACCCCGCTCCTGGCGAGAGCCGAATTCCCCGACAAGCCGATCGCCGTCGTCGTTGGCTATGCAGCCGGTGGCGGCACGGACGTTCTCGCACGTACCGTTGCGCCTTACGTCGAGAAGTATCTCGGCGGCAATGCAAAACTGGTAATCAAGAACGTACCGGGCGCCGGGGGGCAGATCGGCTTTACTCAGGTCGCGAGTGCCGCGCCCGATGGTTACACCATCGGTACGTTCAACCTTCCTGCTGCGGCAGCGATGACCTATGACCGGAAGGCCGACTATACGATGGATAGCTTCACCTATCTGGTGAATATGGTGGAGGATCCGAGCACGCTGGTCGTGAACAAGGAAAGCCCGATCAAATCCGTCGCCGACTTGATCGCGGTCGCCCGCAAGGAGCCGGGTTCCATTACCGTCGGGTTGGCTTCTCTGGCCGGAAACGATCATTTTGCTGCACTGGAGTTCGCCAAGAGTGCTGGTGTCGAATTGGCGCTGGTACCGTTCAAGGGTGCCGCGCCGGCGCGCTCAGCGCTCATGGGCGGGCATGTCAAATTGGGAACAATGGCTTTCAGCCAGACCAGCGGATTCGAAAACGAATTGCGCGTGATCGGTGTGTTCTCCGCTGAGCGTATGCCTCAGGCACCAACGATTCCCACAGTCAAGGAACAGGGCGTTAATGTCGAAATGGGGTCGCTCCGAGGGTTCGTCGGGCCAGCGGGCATTCCGCCTGAAATCGCCAAGAAGCTTACGGCAGCCTTCGAATCAGCGTTCGCGGACCCTTCGCTCAAAGCTGCTTTGGAGAAGCAGGGGGCGCCCTTGCGCATGCTTTCAGGCCCTGCGTATAAGGCGCTGAGTCATCAGCAGTCGGAGGTCGCCAAGGATATATGGACGCGGGTGCCGTGGAAATAATGCTGCCCACAACTTTTGCACAAGGTTTTTTTCGTTACTAAAACAAGAGGAAAGAGAGAAAATGAAGCCTGAGGTATCTGGCCGGCTATGGTCTGCTGACGCGACGGCAGGCGTCGTGTTGATCGGTGCAAGCGCCTATCTTCTGAATGATGCTTTTGGTATGCCGGGTGCGTCCCGCATGCTTCCTGTTGTCGTGCTCTGGATTGCCATTGTTTTATCGGTCAATCTGATCGTGGGAAGCATCCGGCGACGTATTAACGGGCAAGCGGCGAAGGCGTTTTTTGTCAACAAGAAACTCTTCTTTATCGCAGCCGCGATCGCTTGTGTTTACATGCCTTCGGTCGAACTCGTAGGGTTCTATACAGCGACCACGGTTCTCATCCCCCTGACCAGCTGGCTTTTCGGCTATCGCAATATCAAGGTCATTGCTGCCACGACATTGGGCTTTGTGGGTGGGATGTTGACGATCTTCACGGCTGTGATGAGCAGCAATTTTCCTGCTGAGTTCTTTCTCCGCTGAACGAAAGGTGAATCATGTTTGAACAACTGTTCAGTGCGCTTCCACAGGTTTTGGGCCTGTACAACTTCATCGCCGTAATTGTCGGTGTGATTGCCGGTATTCTGGTAGGAGCATTGCCAGGGCTAAGCGCCACAATGGCGATCTCCGTGCTCGTTCCCTTTACCTTCGGCATGGACCCGCTAGTGGCGTTGGGAATGATGGCGGGGATCTACAACGGCGCCATGTACGGCGGAGCGATTCCTGCCGTGCTGTTGCGTATACCAGGTACGCCAGCGGCGGTAGCAACGACCCTCGATGGCTATCCCATGGCGCAGGCCGGCAAGGGTGGATTCGGGCTGCAGGTTGCGTTGGTTTCTTCGGCCATCGGCTCGGTTGCGAGCGCCTTGGCGCTGATGCTTCTGGCGCCCCCGCTCGCTAAATTGACGCTCATTTTCGGTCCGCCTGAAGTCTTCTGGATTGCGGTCTTCGGTCTGACAAGTATCGTCTTTCTGGTGGGAGGAAACGTTACGAAGGGCCTTCTGAGCGCCTGCTTCGGTGTTTTGCTCTCGCTGGTTGGAGCCGATTCGATCACGGGAAATGATCGATTTACCTGGGGCGACCTCCATCTGATTGACGGAATCAACGTCGTTGTCGTTCTGGTGGGGCTCTATGCGATGCCTCCCGCGATCTCCCTGCTCGAAGAAATGATGCCGGAAGCCACCAAGTCCTCGATGCGGCTTCGTACCGAGAGCATTTGGAAGGCGCTCCCCAGCATGTTTGGCTTCTGGAAGACGTGGCTGCGTGGCTCGATTTACGGGATTCTGGTCGGTATCCTTCCTGGCGCGGGTGGGTCTATGGCCGCATTCCTCAACTATAACGAGACGCGGCGCAGTTCAAAAGATCCCGATAGCTTCGGCAAGGGCAATCCGGAGGGCATCGCGGCATCGGAAGTGGCCAACAATGCCGATACCGCTGCGGCGATGATTCCCGCGCTGACGCTCGGTATTCCGGGTACCTCGGTTGCTGCCGTTATGCTCGGAGGCATGATGATTCATGGCTTGCAGCCCGGTCCGATGCTGTTCCGCGAGCATCCGGATATCGTCTATGGGTTCATGTGGCAGTTCCTGGCCGCCGGGATCTTGCTGTTCTTCCTCGGGGGGTCCCTGGCGACGAATGCATTTGCGCAGGTATTGCGCCTGCCACGTCAGCTTCTCGGCCCGATCATCATGGCCTTGATGGTGGTTGGGGTGTTCATGATCCATGAATCCATGTTCGACGTGTATTTGATGCTCGGATTCGGCCTTATCGGCTACGCCATGGATCGCTTGAATTTCCCGATGGCCCCCGTCGTGTTAGGTCTGATTCTGGGTGAGTTTGCCGAAAGCAACTTGCGCCTGGCGTTACGCATGAGTCGCAACGACTGGACGATCCTGTGGAGCCGCCCGGTTTGCCAAGTCATCATCGCCTTTACGGTGTTCATCATCGTCTGGCCGATGATCAAGAAGATTATGGCGAACCGGAAGAGCAGGGGCAGCAATAATCTGGCGACTGAGGCGAAGAAGTAAATTCGACGAAAAACCAAGACCGCCGCGGGTTTGCATTGCGCTTGCAACGCTCGCGGCATTTTTTTCCGCAATTATCATCCTGGGGAGGATTGAATTGAAAAAGCAATCAACAATTCGTAGTACTGCGGCGGCTGGAAAACTGCTTGTCCTGAGCGCCGCAACTTTGAGCCTTCTGGGCTGCGTTACCGTTGACTCCATGGGGCAGGCCGTTCCGTATTCAGCGGGTGTCGGCAAACCAACGATCACTGTGCCGCCCAACGCGACTGACACGCATCATCATATCTACGATTCCCGCTTCCCGGCCGACCCGAAGTCGACGCTGCGGCCGCCCGATGCGACGGTTGCCGACTACAAGCTGCTGCAGAAGCGGCTCGGTACCTCGCGCAACGTGATCGTGCAGCCATCGACCTACGGGGTGGATAACCGTGGGCTGATTGCTGCACTCAAAGCATTTGGTCCGGAAACAACCCGCGGTGTCGCCGTCGTCAATGACAAGGTTGCGGATGCAGAACTCAAGGAACTGAATGCCGCAGGCGTACGAGGCATACGCTTCAACTTGTCCGTACCCGGCGGGGCAACCACTCTGGATATGGTCCTTCCGCTTTGTAAACGGATCAAGCCCATGGGGTGGCATATTCAGGTGGTTGCGAAGCCGGAGACGATTGCAGCGAACGCTGATATCTGGAACAAGAGCTCGTGCCCGATCGTTTTCGATCATCTCGGGCACGTTACGGACTTGAACGATCCGGCGATGAATGTGATCGTGAAACTCATGCAGCAGAAAAAAGCGTGGGTGAAACTGTCCGGTGCTTACATTCGCTCCAAGGTGGGAGCACCCACCTACGCAGACAGAGCGCCGATCGCCAAGGCTTTCATCAAGGCAGCGCCGGATCAGGTGGTTTGGGGGAGCGACTGGCCGCATCCCACGTCCAAACTGGACAATAAACCGGATGACGCGATCCTGCTGAGTCTGCTGGGGGATTGGGCTGGAAACGATGCCTTGATCAAGCGCATCCTGGTCGACAACCCGGCGAGACTTTACGGCTTCTGATCGATTGGCGGGAAACGATGCAATGACTGGGTATCCTCCGGTCATTGCTCGCTTCCCCGTCCATCGCCAGATTAAATCCGTTATGCGTTGCTTTCCATTCCGATCGAATGGGGAAAGAGTTCGATCAATCTCAGCGCTGCCGGTGGCAGGTAACCGTTCTCTCGGTAGGTGACGACGAGGCGGCGGCGCATGCTGACGTCGCCTACGGGAACCTCTCTCAATTGTGCGGCTTCCGGGTTCGATTCAAGGTGCAGGCGCGATATGAAGCTGAGCAGTCCCGTTTCGGCGATCAGCACCGGCAGCATCAACAACGTGGTCGTTTCCACCTGCACCTTCGGGCGTGCCAGGTGGTGCTGGTCAAAGGCGCGGTCCAGCCAGTCGCGGGTTGGCGCACCCGGCGGCTGCAGCGCCCAGCGATAGCGACAAAGGTCATCCAGTGTCGGTTCCTTGAGGAATATTTCGTGGTCGGCCGCGGCGGCCACCACGATCATGTCTTCTGCGAGAACCTCGGAGACCAGTCCCTCTTCCGTACTGCCTTCGGTTCCCACCATCAGATCCAGGTCGCCTTGCAGCAACTGTTGCCTGAGTGAGTCGGAGAGGCCGACGACCGTTCGCAAGGTGACCTTGGGCGATTCGGTCAGCATCTTTCGCACGGCCGATGGCAACAGGAACTGCGCCGCTGTCGGCACGATCCCGATACGTATATGCCCGGTCACGCCGCCCCCCAATTCCCTGATCTCGCGTTCGGCGTCTTCAACCTGGGAACGCAAGCTTCGCGCCCACTTGAGCAGCACTTTCCCTGCGGCGGTCAGGCGGATGCCGCGTCCGGATTTCTCGAACAGCGGGGCGCCGCAGGCCTCTTCAAGTCGTCGCAGGCATCCGGTCAGGGCCGGTTGCGTGCGGTGAAGAATGTCCGCCGCCCGGCCGACGTGTTCCAGTTCTGCAATGGTTTCAAAGTAGCGAAGATCGCGTAAGTCCATGGGGTAGATGCCGCGTTGATGATTGATTGGAGGTCCCCCGGCAGATTACCAAAGAACGTCAGGTCGGTTGCAAACTCACAATCATGCAGCGCGAATGTATGGGATAAATGGTGCAGAGCGGAATCGTCAGCCGGGTCCGAGTTCCTGCTCATTCACGCTTCTTCGGGCTTTTTCGGCGTAGGGCATTTCCATGCCCATTTTATGCTGCGGAAGTTTCACGGTGCAGGCTTCATGCCGGCGCAGGCTTGGTGCCTTTCTGTCATGAGCTTCGGGCGCTTTGTCGCCAGCCGCTCCTTGCCTTATTCGGGATGATTTCCCATTGTCCAATCACATTTGTGAAATTGATCGGTTTTAAATAAAAATCGATTGGAATTTATGTTTTGCGCTTGACATAATCGTTTGCGAAGGAAGGGCATGGCAACGGTTTCAGTTGCTCCCGAGGTTTCCTTTGTGTGATTGAGAGCCGCTCAACTGGCGTTGGCTCTTCATTCCCGCGAAGACCTGGATCGAAAGATGTTCGATGAGCGGGCAGTCGCAGGGTTAAGGGGTAATGGCGTCAGTGTGGCTGAATTTTCAAAAGATTAACACCAGGGTATCGCTTTAGGTCATTCGGTAATTTACTCGGCATTTTGTCCGATTTTTTTGGAGGTCTTGTTCATGAATATCCCCGCCCAGCTTCCTGACGTCATTCGCGAGTTCGAACGCGTTAGTCCCGAAATCGTCGAACAAGCAGCAACGTTCGCTTCCTCAATCCTGGCTGATGTCGCTGGACGGCGCGGCGCACTCCATGGGCGCATTTCGCCTTTGGCACCGTCGATGAAATTTGCTGGTCCCGCTCTCACCGTAGAGGTCCGTCCAGGGGACAACCTGATGATTCATGCAGCACTGGCTATCGCCAAGCCGGGCGACGTGATCCTTGTCGATGGCAAGGGCGATCTGAGCAGCGCTTTAATGGGAGAGATCATGTCCCAGCAGTGCGTCGCGCTGGGCGTTGCAGCTGTCGTCATTGACGGTGCCGTTCGCGATAGCGAGGCAATCTGCGAACTTGGCTTCCCGATGTATGCAGCCGGACTCAATCCGAATGGCCCGACCAAATCGGTTGCCGGGCGGTTGAATCACCCCATTTCGATTGGTGGAGTCAGCGTCAATCCGGGTGACTTGGTTGTTGGTGATGCAGACGGTGTGACTGTGATCGAACGCGAAAAGGCCGCAGCGATGATGCCTTTGGCTGCGCAGAAAGTTGCCGCCGAGACCAAGCGGATTGCCGAAATCAAGAGTCGTCAGGCGCTGGCGCCGGGCTGGCTGAATGGCGCGCTGCGTACCGCCGGCGTTATCAAGGAAGGAGAAACGCTGTGAGCAAGCAGCCTGCTATCCTGATCACAGCAGCGGATTTGGCGCCTCAGGCGTTGGCGTTACTCACCGATTATGAAATCGTGTACGCCGGAAAAACGCCGACAGAGGACGATATTGTCGCGCTGTGCAAGCAGCATGATCCGGTGGCGATCATCGTCCGCTACAGCAAGGTCGGTGCCGCGGCTATGGATGCTGCACCGAGTCTCAAAGTTATCTCCAAGCACGGTAGCGGGACCGACACCATTGACAAGGAGGCAGCCAAGCAGCGCGGGATTCAGGTCGTAGCCGCGGTTGGCGCAAACGCGGCAGCGGTAGCTGAGCAGGCCCTGGCATTGTTGCTGGCCTGTGCCAAGTCCGTGGTAGCGCTGAATTCGCGCATGCACGCAGGTTTCTGGGACAAGGCGACACACAAGAGTATTGAACTGGAAGGGCGGACCGTTGGCCTGGTCGGGCTGGGTGCCATCGGTCTCCGTTTTGCAAAGATGGCTGATTCGATGGGTATGCGCGTATTGGGATTCGATCCTTTCGCCAAGGACCTGCCGTCGTACATCGAGCGTGTCGATATGGAAACGATCTGGCGTGACTCGGACGCCATTTCGCTGCACTGTCCGCTGACCGAAGACAATCGCAAGCTGCTGAACGCACAGACCTTGGCAGCGTGCAAAGATGGGGTGATCATTGTCAATACCGCGCGCGGTGGATTGATTGATGAGGCGGCGCTTCTTGATGCGGTGCGCTCCGGAAAAGTATCGGGCGCAGGGCTTGATAGTTTCGCCGTCGAACCGATGACTGCACCGCATCCGTTTCATGGAGAGCCGCGGATTACCTTGAGTCCGCACATCGGCGGCGTAACTGCCGATGCCTACGTCAAGATGGGGTTGGCAGCAGCTCGAAATGCGCTGTCGGTAATCAACAATCAAAGCTGATGCAGAAGAATATCAGTTGAGGGAGCAGTTCAACATCGTCACACGTGTAACTTTACGCAGGAGACTCGTAATGAACGCAATGAAACTTATGGCAGCCTCGGCGGCCGTCCTCATCGGAAGCGCTCCGCTTGCCTCAGTCGCGGCGGACAAATGGACCGGCTACACCTACTCGGCGGTTTCCAGCACCGCTGCGGTGAAAGGCATGGAGCGCGCGATCGAGAAAGTCAAAACCGAGACTGGCGGGAATCTCAGTATCAAGCTCAATTTGGGCAAGACGCTGCAGATCGGCTCAAACGACATCACGCAGGCCGTCGGCGATGGTCTCGTGCAGTTTGCCGCTGATGGGTTCTTTCTCGGATCAGTGCCGATCGGCGGCGTCCTTCGGCTTCCCCAACTGATCAACTCCGAGAAGGAGTGGAAGATGGCGGTTGCCGCGATGGAACCGTATTTGAAGAAGGGGTTTGAGAAGCAGGGCGTGGTCTATCTGGGCCAGTATGTCTATCCCAAGAATACCCTCTTCACCAACTTCAAGGTTGAGTCGCTTGCCGATCTCAAGGGGAAGAAAATTCGCGTGACTTCGCCCGAGCAAGGTGAATTCATCAAATCATTCGGTGGTCTGCCGCTGAATCTTCCGGGAACAGAGGTTCCGACCTCGCTGGAGCGGGGGGTCGTGGATGGAGTGATTACTGCGAGCGCTGGCGGCGCGAAGAACTGGCATGAATTTTTGAAGTTCAACTACCGCTTTGGCGTCAGTTACTTCAACAGTGTCATCATCGCGAATAAGGATGCTTTCGATGCGCTCCCTGCCAAGAGCAAGTCGGCTCTGCTTCAGTCGGTTTGGGCGGAATGCGACCGCATTAACTCCGAGTTCCTGGAGGATGAGGTCAAGCAGATGGAAGTTCAGAAGAAAGCCGGAATGACCATCATCAATGCGCAGGCATCCGATGAAGCGCAGGCGATAAAGAAGATGGAGCCGTACTGGTCGGAATGGGCCAAGGCGAAAGGGCCGGAGTTCGTGGAAGCACTGGCGGCAGTAAGAAAGGCGATGGGGAAGTAACAAAAATCCCGCGGTACTCAAGCATTTCTTAGTATTTCTACAGTGGCCCATGGCGCAAGAAGGCGTCATGGGCCGACTGCCAGGAGGCAGCATGAATTCAATATCTAAATTGCTGGCGCGTCTATGTAACGCCTTCGGCGGTGCAACGCTGGTCGTGATGACCACGATTGTCGTCGTGGATGTTCTCTTGCGTACGTTGTTCAACCAGACCCTGGGCTTCGTTGAGGAAATAACCGGCTACCTGGTCGTAGTGGTTACCTTTTTCGGTGTCAGCATTACCTTCCGGGAAGGCGCGATGTTTCGCGTCAGCTTTCTCTTCGAGAAGTTTCCGGCCACTCTGAAAAAAACTTTGGGTGTTGTCTATCTGGCAATCACCATCGTTTTTTGCACCACGATGATGTGGTTCACCTCGCTATTGGTGTGGAGTTCATTTTCACGCGGAAAGATCGCCGCGACCGAACTTCAGACACCTATCTACATTCCGCAGATTCTGCTTCCCGTCGGTTTCCTGATCCTGCTGGCATTTGCCGTCGACAGGCTGCTGCAGGGAGGAAACATGGGTGGTTCGGAAGAGCACGTATTGCCCGGTGATGAAGTGGCAGGAGAATAATTCATGGAAACCATCCTGATTCTTGGTTTGTTGATCGGCTTGATGCTTGGTGGCTTGTGGGTCCATTTTGCCGTCGGCATTTCCGCCATTTCGTACATCTATTTGTTGCGCGGTTTCGGCGGTCTGAAGTCGCTCGGCCTCGTGAGCTGGGGGGCGGCGGACAGCTTCACCCTCTCGGCGATTCCTCTGTTTGTCCTGATGGCCGAGATCCTGTTGGGCAGCGGCTTGAGTTCACGGCTCTATTCCGCCATCTCGCCACTGGTTCGACGCTTGCCTGGCGGCGTACTTAACACCAACATTTTCGGCTGTGCCATTTTTGCGGCTGTTTCGGGCGGGAGTGCATCGACAGCGGCAGCTATCGGGACAGTCGCACTGCCCGAACTGGGGCGTCTCGGCTACGACAAGCGCATCGCCGCGGGATCGCTGGCGGCGGGCGGTACATTGGGCATCCTGATTCCTCCCAGCATCACGATGATCGTCTACTCGACCTTTACCGAGACCTCGATCCCGAAGCTGTTCATGGCCGGTATCGTGCCAGGACTCGTGCTGGCGCTGCTCTACGTGATCTACATCATGGGGCGCTCAATCGCCAACCCGGCGCTGGCGCCGCGTGCGGCCGCTGGAGAGGTCAGCCTGCTCAAGTCCTGCCGGGATCTGTTTCCGTTCCTCGCCCTGATCGGGTTGGTCATGGGGAGCATCTATGGAGGGGTGGCAACACCGACTGAGGCAGGTGCCATCGGCGTGGTCAGCGCGCTGGTCATCGCGGCGGGATACCGTTCCTTGAACGTCCGGATACTCAAGACGGCGATCCATCGTACCTTGGTGATGAGCGGCAATATCCTGTTCATCGTTTTCGTTTCGATGATTTTTGCTTACGCCACGGCACTGTCGGGGTTCGGCGAGACGCTGGCCGAATGGCTGCGGGATGCGGGGCTTTCGCGCACCGGTTTTCTGCTTGCCGCGCTGGTGTTCTATTCGGTTCTCGGCTGCTTCATGGAAGGCCTGGGAATGATCGCGATCACCATCCCGATCATTTTTCCCACGCTCGCGGTGTATGGCATTGATCCGATCTGGTTTGGCATCTACATCGTCATCCTGGTCGAACTCGGCCAACTGACGCCGCCGCTGGGGGTGATCCTGTTCGTCGTGGCCAGCACCTGGAGAGAACTCAAGGTGGAGGACGTGGTTGCCGGGACGGCGCCATTCTTCGCACTCATCATCCTGTTTATATTCCTGCTGATCGCCGTGCCCGATATAGCGCTTTGGCTACCGAGCCAGATGCACTGATCGCCGAACCGCCAATGCCGGATTTTCAGAAACGCTTTTAAACTGGAACGAACGATGATCTTTTTGCAACCACCTGTGATCAACACGGCGGAAGTCTTTACTTCCATGCCTCAACAATTTCGCCGCACAGGCGTGCGATCGGTGTGGGGAGATGCCAATCGGGGCGGCCTCGAAACCGACTCGTTCCTCGAAGGGCCGGTGTTCGATCCTGCGGGCAATCTGTATGTTTCCGACATCCCTTTCGGCAGAATTTTCCGCATCGATCCAGCGGGCGAGTGGACGCAAATCGCCGAGTACGATGGTGAGCCGAACGGGATGAAGTTTTTGAACGAGCGTGAGTTGATCCTGGCCGACTACAAGAACGGACTGGTCATCTGCGACATAGCTACCGGTGAAACACGCTCGTTCCTTGCGCGCCGAAACAGCGAGCGGTTCAAGGGAATCAACGATCTTACCTTCGACTCGCAAGGGAATCTGTACTTTACGGACCAGGGGCAGAGTGGCCTCCATGATCCGAGCGGTCGCGTTTACCGGCTGAGAACAAACGGGCAACTCGACCTGCTGCTTTCCAATGTGCCGAGTCCGAATGGCATCGTACTTTCGCCGAACGAGAAGGTACTTTTCATTGCGGTGACCCGGGGAAATTGCGTATGGCGCGCACCCTTGATGGAAGACGGCAGTGTTTCGAAGGTGAGCCAGTTCTTCACCTCGTTCGGTCCCAGCGGGCCGGACGGCCTCGCCATGGATGAAAGCGGCCGCCTCATCGTTGCCAATCCCGGTCTCGGCGTTGCTTGGGTGCTTAACCGTCGTGCCGAACCCGAAATGGTCATTCGCAGTCCGGTCGGCTTCTTGCCGACCACCGTCGGGCCTTCCTTGACCAACCTGGCTTATGGCGGCCCCAAGCGGTCTACGCTCTTCTGCACCGAGTCGGTGACTGGCAGCATTTTGCGCATTGAAATGGAGATTCCCGGCATGCCTGTAAAAAGCGGAGACGCGAGCTAGGTAGCTGCCGAAGTTCGGGGTTTGACTGCCCGGAATACAGTCTTTTTTTAAAAATTGTGATGCAGGGGGTAACGTCATGCAGGGAGAATCACTCGTCGTTCCGCACTCTTCGGGTATCTCGCCCCCGAAGTTTGTGCTACCGCCCGGCGCCACCGATTGCCACCATCACATTTTCGATCCACGGTTTCCCCGTCCGAACGGCCGCAAGGGCATCTGGGGAACCGTGGCGGACTACCGCCTGCTGTTGAGGCGGCTTGGCCTGTCACGATCCGTCATTACATCGCCGCAAAGCTATGGCTTCGACAACAGCTGCCTTGTCGACGCGCTTGATAACCTGGGCGAGACTACGCGCGGCGTAGCCGCGGTGAAACTTGATGTAAGTGACGAAGAACTGGCGCGTTTGCACAAGCATGGTGTTCGCGGCATCCGGCTCTATCTCATTGGTGACGCGCCCACGCCGCCAGAACGGTTTGCCGCCTACGCGGCACGTATCGCCTCGCTTGGCTGGCATATCCAGATGGTTGCTGTCGAAGGTGATGCGCTTGTCGCAGCGGAGTCCGCATTGGCGGAGTTGCCGTGCACGCTGGTCATCGATCATTTCGGATACGTGAGTCAGCCGGATGGCGTCCGTCATCCGTCAATGGCTACTCTGCGCAGATTGCTGGATACAGGGCGCGTTTACCTGAAGCTCTCAGCGCCTTACATCACGTCGCGTGTGGGACATCCGGCGTACTCGGATATCGACGAAGTGGCCGTCGCGTTGGTTCAGCATGCACCAGAGCGCATGCTTTGGGGAACGGACTGGCCACATCCGCTCGTCACGACAGATCCCAAACCGGATGACGCGTTAATGCTCGAAAAGCTACTTATATGGGCGCCGGACGAGGCAACCCGGCATAAAATTCTGGTAGAGAATCCGACGCGGGTTTATTGGGCTGACTGATTTTTTCCAAAGCGCGGCAGTAAGGCTCACCAGCATTATCGCGATTGTTCAAAGTCATTTTTAGCAAGCAATCTGGCAGTAGAGGGAATTCACAGGATTAGAAAACAGTCGTTCAGAGCATTTGTTAGATGTACGGCTGGCTCTTTTCCGCCAAATACAGGTAAAACACCAGCTGCGCGCGCTGCTTGTTAGCGCCACAGCAAATCCTGGAACTTCAGCGGTGTCCGTGAACAGACAAAAGAATCGAATGCATCCTGGTTCCCTTTGGCATCTCTATTTGCTCGAGTGCGAGGATGGTTCTCTCTATACAGGCATAACCACCGACGTTGTCCGGCGCTTTGAGGAACATAGCAATGGCAAAGGAGCCCGCTATACGCGCGCGCACCCTCCACGACGTCTGCTGGCCTCAGTGCCTATTGGCAGTCGATCCGAGGCATTGAAGGCGGAACTGGGACTCAAAGCCCTTCCTCGGAGTGAGAAATTAAACGGCATCCTGTCATTGGCACGCCAACGCGTCGATTAAATTGACGGTCTGTCGCTTTGTGGCTCATTTGAAACGTTTGGAAATATTTTCCTGACAGGGCGAAATCGTTTGCAACCCGACGGCCTCGATAATGTCGAGGTGATTTTTTTTGTCGGGTCGCAAACGCGTTGGTGGTACGCGACTCGCTTCCTTTTCAGTTCGTGATCGTGATGGACCCATTATCCGCGGTGTCGGCGGATGGCATCACGGCGGAACCGGTCATCGAGGAGTTTTCCGTGAACGTCGAGCGCGTCCCCAAGTCATTCCGTTTTTCAGCCCTTGCCCTGGTAGCTGCGTCGGTACTGGGCAGTCTTTTCCTCTCCGGTTGCAACGAGAGCCAGTCGGCCGTCAATGCGGCGGCCAAGACGACCGAAGTCGGCGTGGTGACTCTGTCCTCGCAACCACTGGCCTTGAGCAGCGAGCTGTCGGGCCGCACGACGGCGTATCTGGTGGCCCAGATCCGGCCACAGGTCGGCGGCATCGTGCAGAAGCGTGCATTTACCGAGGGGGCGATGGTCAAGGCGGGCGAACTGCTCTATCAGATCGACTCCGCGAGCTATAAGGCTACGTACGCCAGTGCCAAAGCCAGCGTGGCCCGTGCCGAGGCGACGCTCAACGCAGCACGGCTGAAAGCGCAACGGCAGGCCGAACTGCTCGCGATCGAAGCGATCAGCAAGCAGGACCACGAGGATGCGCAGGCGGCTTTGCTCCAGGCGGAGGCGGATCTTGCTTCGGCGAAAGCGGCGCTTGATACGGCCAGCATCAATCTGGAACGTACTCGCATCACCTCACCGATCGGCGGTCGCGTTGAAACCTCGTCGGTGACGCCGGGGGCGCTGGTAACCGCCAACCAGGAGACGGCGCTGACTACAGTGCAGCAGCTCGATCCCATCTATGTCGATATCCCGCAGTCGAGCGCGGAGGTGTTGCAGTTGCGCAAGGCGGCGGCGAGTGGACGGTTGAGGAGCGATGGCGACAATACGGCGCGCATCCAGTTGGTGCTCGAAGACGGCAGCATCTACAAGCACGAAGGCAAACTGCAGTTCAGTGGTGTAACTGTCAATGAAGGCACCGGTACGGTGACCCTGCGGGCCCTGGTGCCGAACCCGGAGCGTTTGCTGATGCCCGGGATGTACGTCCGTGCGAAGCTCGGTTTGGGAACGGACCCGGAGGCGCTGCTGGTGCCACAGCAAGGCATCGGCCGCGATAACGCCGGGCGGGCGACGGCGCTGGTGGTGGCCGAGGGGGGGAAGGTCGAATTGCGCAGCGTGACTGTTGCCGAGACCGTCGACAAAAGTTGGCGCGTGACCGCCGGACTGGCAGCGGGTGAGAAAGTGATCGTCGAGGGTTCCGGCAAGGTGCGCCCGGGACAGACGGTCAATGCAGTCGCCGTCGACCTGAATGCAAAGGCCAGTGCCAAGCCGGAAGCCGTGCCTGCCATCAAGGCCCCGGCATCGGCAGGTTGAGGAGAAAACGATGGCTCGTTTCTTTATCGATCGTCCGATCTTCGCCTGGGTCATCGCGATCGTCATCATGCTGGCCGGCGCGCTCTCGATCGAGAAGCTGTCGTTGGAACAGTACCCGGATATTGCGCCGACGCAGATTTCGGTGACAGCCAACTACAACGGCGCTTCGGCGAAAACCGTCGAGGATTCGGTGACGCAGGTCCTTGAGCAGCAGATGAAGGGGTTGGACCGCCTGCAATCGATGTCCTCGACGAGCAGTTCGAGTGGCCAGGGTCGGGTGACGCTCAGCTTTACCGCCGGCACCAATTCCGACGTCGCGTTGATGCAGGTTCAGAACAAGGTGCAGCAGGCGATGTCCCGCTTGCCCCAATCAGTCCAGAGCCAGGGGGTGACGGTCAACAAGGCCGGCGTCGACAACCTTATGGTCGTCTCGCTGGTCTCCGACAACCCCAATGTCACGGCAACGGATATCGGCGATTACGTGGCGTCGAACCTGGTCGATGTGATCAGTCGTATCGACGGCGTGGGTGAGGTCATTACCTACGGTTCCGGTTACGCCATGCGGATCTGGCTGGATCCCGGCAAGCTGGAAAAATATTCGTTGAATCCGTCCGACATTACCTCGGCGCTGACTGCTCAAAACACGCAGGTGTCTGCCGGTCAACTCGGCGGGTTGCCAGCGGCGCCGGGGCAACTGATCAACGCGACGATCTCGGCGCGTAGCCGCTTGACCTCGGTCGATGAGTTCAGGAATGTGGTGATCAAGTCGGCGAGCGACGGCACGGTTGTGCGGCTGGCTGATGTGGCGCGCATCGAACTCGGTGCTGACAGCTATTCGGTACAGGGCCGCCTCAACGGCAAGCCGATGACCGGGATGGCGATCCGGCTGGCAACCGGAGCCAATGCGCTCGACGTCGCCAACGCCGTAAAGGCCAAGGTAGCCGAACTGGAGCCGTATTTCCCCGATCAGATGCGTTCGGTGGTGCCTTACGACACGACGCCGTTCGTGAAAGTGTCGATCGAGGAAGTGGTGGTGACGCTGATCGAAGCGATCGTGCTTGTTGTCGCCGTGATGTACTTGTTCATGCAGAACCTGCGTGCCACGCTGATTCCGGCAATTACGGTGCCGGTGGTCTTGTTGGGTACGTTCGGGGTATTGGCCGCGTTTGGTTACTCGATCAACACGCTTACGATGTTTGGCATGGTGCTGGCCATCGGCTTGCTGGTTGACGATGCGATCGTTGTCGTCGAGAACGTCGAGCGCCTGATGACCGAGCGCGGCCTGCAGGCAAGGGAAGCAACGCGCGAATCGATGAAAGAGATCACCGGCGCGCTGGTCGGTATCGCGCTGGTGCTGTCAGCGGTGTTCATTCCCATGGCGTTTTTCGGCGGATCGACCGGGGTCATCTATCGCCAGTTCTCGATCACGATCGTAGCGTCGATGCTGCTTTCGGTGTTCGTGGCCATGACGCTGACACCTGCCTTATGCGCGTCGCTTTTGCGTCTCACGGACGTCGATCACCATGAAGACGCGACGCCGCATGGTCCGGTCCAGCGCTTCTTTGCCTGGTTCAATCACTCGTTCGTGACAGGGAGCGGGCGCTACGAGAAGAGCGTGGGCGGTGTCTTGCAACGGGGCAAGCGCTTCATGCTGATCTACGCGGTGATCCTCGGTGCGCTCGGAGTTTCGTTCGTCAAGTTGCCGACGTCGTTCCTGCCTGACGAGGATCAGGGGCGTTTGATGATGTCGGTCCAGCTGCCAGCGGGGTCGTCGTATACACGTACGGATGCCGCACTACGCGAGGTTGAGGCGTATTTCTCGCAGCAGCCGGAGGTTACTGATTATCTGACTATCGTCGGCGTCAACGGCGATCAGGCGTCGGCAGTCGGTTTCGTCAAGCTGAAGGATTGGGGAGAACGCAAGGGCAAGGGGCAGGATGCCGCGTCACTGGCACGCAAGATGACGGCTGATTTGAGCAAGATTCGTGACGCACGCGTGTTCATCTTTCTGCCGGCGGCTATCCGCGGGCTCGGGTCGAGCGCTGGTTTCACGGTTGAGTTGCAGGATCTAGCCGGAAACGGCCATGACGCTTTGCTGAAAGCGCGAGACCAGTTCCTCCAGTTGGCGCGTCAAGACAAGCGGTTGGCGCAGGTACGCATCAGCGGTCTGGACGATGTCGCCCAGTTCTCGGTGTCCATCGATGACCGCAAGGCATCGGCGATGAGGTTGGCGACCAGCGACATCAACAGCACGCTGTCAACGGCGCTGGGCGGCAGCTACGTCAATGACTTTCTCGATCGATCCCGTGTCAAGAAGGTCTATGTCCAGGGTGATGTGGCGTCTCGCATGAGGCCGGAAGATCTGGCGAAGTGGCACGTGCGCAACAGCGCCGGCGAAATGGTGCCGATGACCAATTTCGTGCGTACCAGCTGGACCTATGGCTCGCCACGGCTCGAACGCTACAGCGGCATGTCGTCCTACGAAATCGTCGGTTCGGCCGCTGAGGGCGTGAGCTCGGGTGACGCCATGGCGGCTGTCGAAGAGATCATCAAGCAGTTGCCGCAGGGCATCGGTTACGAGTGGGCGGGGCAGTCGTACCAGGAACGCCTCGCCGGCTCGCAGGCGCCGGCGCTCTATGCGATCTCGATCCTCTTCGTGTTCCTCTGTCTTGCCGCCTTGTATGAAAGCTGGACGGTTCCGTTCTCGGTGCTCCTCGTCGTTCCGCTTGGCGTGATCGGCGCGGTGCTGGCCACCTGGCTGGCCGGGCTGGAGAACGACGTTTACTTCCAGATCGGCTTGCTGACCACCGTTGGCCTGTCGGCGAAGAACGCGATCCTGATCGTCGAGTTTGCCAAGGCGCTGCGCGAGCAGGGCAAGTCGCTGATCGATGCGACACTCGAAGCGGTGAGGTTGCGTCTGCGCCCGATTCTGATGACCTCGCTGGCCTTCATGTTCGGTGTGCTGCCGCTGGCGTTCAGCAGCGGCGCCGGTTCGGCCAGCCGTCGCGCCATCGGCACCGGTGTGCTTGGCGGGATGGCGACGGCCACCGTGCTCGGGTTGATCTTCGTGCCGCTGTTCTTTGTCCTCGTTTGCCGGCTGTTCGAACGGCGGCGCAAGGCATCCGACGTATCGGGTCTGGTCGCCGCGAACGCCGAAGGAGATGCCTGATGCGTCCTCATGTTATTGCTCTCTCTCTTTGCTTCGCCCTGCTTGGCGGTTGTGCCAACCTTGCGCCGGACTATGTGCGGCCGGAGATGCCGGTGCCGACATCCGTCGATGGCCTTGCCGTGGCTGCCAAAACCGTTGAAGGCCTCGACTGGCAGCGTGTGATTACCAATGAACGATTGAAGAAAGTCGTTTCGCTGGCGCTGGAGAACAACCGCGATCTGCGTGTCGCCATGCTGAATATAGAGAAGGCGCGCGCGCAGTATCAGATCGAGAGTGCAGCTCTTTTGCCAGCGGTTACTGCTTCCGCGGGTGGCAGTTCGTCGCGCAATGAAGGCACCATTTCGCGCAGATATAGCGCCGGACTGGGGGTTACTTCATATGAGCTCGATTTCTTTGGTCGTCTTTCGAATCTGAAGGAAGCTGCGCTACAGGATTTCCTCGCCCTCGAGGCGACGCAGCGCAGTGTGCGCAGCAGCTTGATCGCCGAGGTAACCAACGCCTGGCTGACGCTGGCGGCGGATCAGGATTTGTTGAGGCTGGCAAAGGAGACTTACGAAAGTCGCAACAAAACGCTCGAACTGACGCGCAAGCAGCAGCAACTCGGTGGCTCATCTCGCCTGACGGTGGTGCAGGCTCAGGCGACGACCGAAGCGGCGCACGGTGATGTGGCCAACTATCAGGGGCTGGTCGAGCAGGCAGGGAATGCGCTGAATCTTCTGGTCGGAGCAACAGTGCCCAAGGATCTGCTGCCAGAGCAGGAAGACGGTATCGGAGGCAGCGCCTTGTCGCTGGTGGAGGTGCCGGGCGGGCTGTCTTCCGAAGTGCTGCTTCGCCGGCCCGACATCCTGGCGGCCGAGCACACGCTGATCGGCTCCCACGCCGACATCGGTGCCGCGCGGGCGGCCTTCTTCCCGTCGATTACGCTGACCGGTACTGTCGGGACGGCGAGTACCAGCCTGAACGGTCTGTTCGATGCGGCAACGCGGGCGTGGACCTTTGTGCCGACGCTGACCCTGCCGATATTCAATGCCGGCAAGTTGAGCTCCGCTTTGTCGGTGGCGGAGACGACCCGTGACATTCAGGTGGCGACCTACGAAAAAGCCGTGCAGACGGCGTTCCGCGAAGTTAGCGATGCCCTGTCGGTGAGAGGGACGCTGGCTGAGCGCATGGCCGCGCAAAAGGCGCAAGTCGAGGCCTACGCCAGTAGCCTCAAACTATCCACGGAACGCTACCGTTCGGGGGCGGACAGCTACCTCAATGTTCTGGATTCGCAACGCTCGCTCTATAGCGCGCAACAGAGCCTGATTGCGCTCCGGTTGACCGAGCAGAGCAACCGGATGACGCTGTTCAAGACATTGGGAGGAGGGTGATTACCTTCGTTTTCCCATCGCGCGGTGCAAACAGGCGACCAACGCGTCTACCGCATCCCTGAAAGCCGCGAGGCGTCGCTCTTTATCGAATAGTCCGTCCACTTCGCCTGATGCAATCTCTCGGGCTAGCTGGTGCACTCTGTCGAGCCTGCGCTCCAGTTCTTGCCGGGTGCTCTGGGTGATCTTTCTCTCCGACCGGGGAGAGCCTAACCACTCTTCGAGTTGGCGGGGATGGCGTAGTGCCGAAATGTCACTCCGGGAGCCCAGCATAGCGGCTTCAAGTTCCTTCGCCCATGCGCGGTGCTCGGCGACGGCGTAGAGCAGAGGCAGGGCGTCGCGCGGAACGGGTCTGACGTTTTGCAAGTTTTTGTCGGGGAGCCAGTTGTCGGCCCAGCTTTTTAGTCTCTCGGCAGGCATGGGAGCGGCGATTCCATAACCTTGTCCCAACTCACATCCCAACTGCAGCAACATTCGGCAGTGTTCAAGCGATTCCACGCCTTCGGCGATGACCTGAAGTTCGAAGGCTGTGGCAAGACTGATAACGCCGTCGAGAATCGTGAGGTCGTCGGGGTCGGCAACCATGTCGTTGACGAAGCTCCGGTCGAGTTTGATTTGGTCAACGGGCAGGCGTTTGAGGTAACTCAGCGATGAATAGCCGGTCCCGAAATCGTCGAGGGAAAAGCGGATTCCCAAGCTTCGGCATTCGTCGACCAGTCGGGATACTTTCACGAGATCTTCCAGCGCGCTCGTTTCGAGGATCTCGAATTCCAGTCGGTCCGGTGGAATCGCCGGATGCTGCCGGAGAAATTCGAAGAGTCGGGAAGAAAACGTTGGGTGCAGAAGGTGTCGTGCGCAGACATTGACGCTGACCGGCATCTCCAGAGCAGCGGCGTGCCATGCGTCGATCTGGCAAAGCACCTCATTGATGACCCATTCGCCGAGATCGACGGCTAATGCGTGGTTTTCGATGACAGGCAGGAAAACACCTGGCAAGAGAAGTCCCCTTTGCGGATGCTGCCAGCGGATCAGTGCCTCGACTCCAATGATCTCGCCGGACCGCATGTTGACCTTGGGCTGATAGTGGAGGACGAACTGTTGCTTGGCCAGTGCCTGCCGAATGTGTTCCAGACTCTCGTGCATGCCGCGCGCCGAGCGGTCTTTTTCCATGTCAAAAAGATAAAAGCGGTTTTTCCCGGCGATCTTGGCCTGATACATTGCCTGGTCGGCCTGGCGCAGCAACTGGTCGGCATCCACGTCGTCGGCTTGCGGATAGAAAGTTGCACCGAGGCTGGCGGTTACACCCAAAGTGAGGTCGCCGAGTTGCACAGGCTCCGCAGCGGCGGCGAGCAGTCGCGTCAGCAGCGGAATGCCGGCCGCACTGTCCGGCAGGTCAGGTAGCACGGCGATGAACTCGTCACCGCCGAGCCGGGCAAACGTGTCGCCCTCACGAAGCATCTGTTTCAACCGGCCCGCGAGAGCGACGAGAAACTGGTCGCCGATGCCATGCCCGTGGCGGTCATTTACCGCCTTGAAACCGTCGAGATCCAGGTAGGCAACTGCGAGCAACTGGCCGCGGCGCCGCGCTTGCGTCATCGCCAGATTTAGCCTGTCGGCGAGCAGTACCCGGTTCGGCAGTGCAGTAAGCATGTCGTAGTGAGCGAGATACTGGAGATGCGCTTCACGTTCCTTCAGAGGCGTAATGTCAGTCGATATGCCGCACAGGGCATAGATACGGCCTTCGCCGTCGACGAGAGGGATCTTTGTCGAGCGAAAGGTGATCGTTTTCCCCGAGTCGCTGATCGTGTTTGTCTCTTCGACTATCAGCGTTTCGCCGTTTTCAAATACACGCGCGTCGTTGTGCCTGATCGCTTTCGCAGTGGCGGGGGCGAAAAACTCGCTATCTTCGGATCCGATGATGTTAGCGGCCTCGCGTCCCAGCAATAGTCGTACGGCGCGATTGGCGAACAAGTAGCGATAGCTCTCGTCCTTGAGATAGATGCAGGCGTCGACACTGTCGAGGATTGTCTGCAGTTTGTTTTCGCTCTCGGCCAGCAGTGCAACCTGTTCGTGGAGCGCGTTGGTCACACGTTGGTAGTCCTCCGAGCGCAATGCCTGTTCAGCAACGAGACGCTCCTGCGCCAAGGCGGCTACGTGTGCCGTGTTGCGGAAAAGGCTTGCACTATCGATTGCCTCCCTCGCAACCCGGAGGAGCGGTGTTCCCTGATCAAGTGCTTCCCGGGGCAGGCAGATATGCCAGAGCAGCGGGCCGAGTCTTTCGATCGCCGGGGTGCCAAAGGTCAGGACGATTCCTTCGACCCGCACGCAAAAATCCGGTAAAAGCCCGCAAGCGGTCTCTCGATCAGGCGCGAGCAGAACGACAGTTCCCGAGAGCAACTCCAGTTTGCCGAACGGCCCCGTCTCGAAGCCGGCAGGTGGTTCCTGAATCAGACTCAGATAGCGCGATTTCATGCGCTTACTGCCAGAAGAACAGTACGACGTAGGTCATGTTGTGGAACAGGGTGTGCGTATAGCCTTCGCCGCGCGGCAATGGGGCGATTTCTCCTCGTGAAGGGTATCCTGCCAGCGGAATGCCTGGGGGAAAAGTGCGGTTAAGTGCGCTGACCTCGCCTTCAACCGCTTTCCCCAGGAACGATTTTCGGCCCGTACAGCTCACGATAAGTGCACCGGCGGGTGTTTTGCCGCACCCGCGCAGCGAAACAGCAATCCGCTCGACCTCGCCAACCATCTGTTCGGGGGTCGCCTGGCAGACTTGCAGCCAGTCACCGCCTTCCATCCCGCCGAAAAAACCGATAGTGCCCGGTGAGGATTGTGCCTTCAGCATGATCGAGCGTAGTCGCTCTTCATCCGGGGAGTTGGAGTTCATGAGCTTCACCGAGAGTACCCCGCGGTCGGATTGGAGGACAGGCTTGCCGGTTTCCCTTTCGATGAAGGCGGCTGCGCTGATGCCGTCGATCTGCCCGACTTGGTTGGCAGAAACGGCATCGATGTGTCCAGAATGTCCTATGGGGCGCTGTTCGTTGCCAACAGCAATCGAAAAACCGACGTCACCGTACGCCGAAAGCAGTGCCAGCACGTCGCTGCGAACCTCGTGCCCGATGTACACATAGCTGCTTAGACCGCGACGGTCGTCCATTGCGAGCCCGCCTACAATGGGAAAGGAAGCGTTTTTTTGCAGTGTCGTCTCGATCTGTCCCGCATCGACTCTAAAATCCGTTGCGAGAAAGCCGAACCGGGGTAGTTCTGAAGCGCTCGCAAGGTGGCTGAGCAGGTCGCCAAAATTCTCAACAAAGTCGTCGTTCAGTCCTGTGACGACGTCGATTTGCCAGCGTACCAGCCCGTTCGACGTGAGCGCCAAGGCAGCTGCTCCGAAGTCATAAACCCCCGCCGTCTCGAAACAGCCATCGCCGCTGTTGCCGAAAACGATCAGATCGTCATGCCCGATGGCATCGTGCAATCCATCGAGCAAGTCTGGAACAGCGTATTGAATCGAGGAAAACAGAAAAACCACCTCCGGCTCAATCGCGGCGATGGATTCCCCCAATTCGACTCCCGCCCGGTACGGATCAAGATTCGATGTGCTGGCTGAGAGCGCGCGCATTTTTTCCCCTTGAAAACATACTTGTGATGACCGGAGGTTTCTTTGAACGTCCTTGGGGAAATATAACCTTCGTCAAGGGAAACGGGAACCCGCTTGTTTGATGTAAGGCGTGTGATGTTCATTGGGAATCGCGGTGCGTCGAGCACTTGCTGATTGGTTGCCGTGCCGAGAGGTTGAATGTCGCCTTGTCGGTGCAGGGATCTGCCGACTGATCGCATGGCGGAGCACAAGGCACAGGTCGATATGCCTGCGCTGGTAGTCTCAAACCATCCGCGGAACGCTGTCGTTCATGGGCATGCGGTTACCTGTCCGGACTTGTTTTTCGGATTGAAGGCACTTATGCCGCCGTCGCTGATTGTGAATAATTTGATTGATGCGAAAATAGGGATAGTGATCATTAAAAAATCATATTTATCTCGAAAACAGAAATTATTAAAGTTCTCTCCATGCACTGACCGACAGGGCTTCCGCTGCAAGTCACGCAGATTTCATTTTTTCAATCAGTGTCAAAGGAGACATCATGAACATCACTGTTATCGGAACGGGCAACATGGGATCGGCACTCGTCAAACAGTTTGCACGAGCAGGACACAAGGTGACCGTTACGGCCCGTAATTCAGAGAAGGCGGCATCACTTGCGGCGGCTTTCGTCGGCGTAACGGCAAGCAGCCCCGAGGTGGCGGCTGTTGAGGCGGACATCGTCGTGGTTGCCACCAGTTTCGGAGATGCTGTTGCAGCTCTCAACTCGGTTGGTGATTTGGCCGGGAAAATCGTCGTCGATCTGACCAACCCGCTGACGCCCGATTACATGGGGCTGACTATTGGCCATACGACATCCGCAGCAGAAGAGATTGCCAAGTCCGTGCCGGGCGCCGATGTCGTCAAGGCGTTCAATACCGTGTTTGCCCAAGTGCTGGCAGATGGGGGGGATTTCGGAAGCGGACAAACGGTTCCTGTGTTCATTGCAAGTGACAGTGATCGTGCCAAGCAAGCTGTTACAGGATTGGTTGAGAGTATGGGCTTCGCCGCGATGGACGCGGGTGGCTTGAAAAACGCGCGCTATCTCGAACCTCTGGCAGGGTTGAACATCTATTTTGGATACGGTGCCGGTTTGGGGACGGCGATTGCTCCGGCGTGGATCAAGAAGTCCTAGCACAAGAAATCCCGGCTGCACTTCCCCAAGCAATATGGTTAGCAGCCGGAAGTTCAATTTTCAGAAAAGGATCGTGACGATGAAAACCCTGCCGTCGATGTTCGTATCCCATGGCTCTCCCATGTTCGCGGTCGAGCCAGGGCTGTTGGGCCCGATGCTTCGCTCCTTTGGAGCGGAACTTTCCGGAATCAAGGCTGTTCTGGTCGTTTCCGCACACTGGGAAACCCGAGATGTCCGGGTTGCTGTTTCACAGCGACCCAAAACAATCCACGACTTCGGTGGATTTCCAGGCTACCTCTACACGCTCGAGTATCCAGCCGAAGGCCATCCTGCGTTAGCACGAGTCGCTGCCGCCCGGCTTTCTTCAGCCGGTTTCAAGGTGACGCTGGATGAGTGGCAAGGTCTTGATCATGGCGCCTGGGTTCCGCTTCTCCACATGTTTCCGGATGCCAATATTCCCGTTTTCCAGGTTTCGATGCCCAATGACCTTACGCCCGAAGAAGCAATCAGGTTCGGTGAGGCGTTGGCGCCGCTGCGGGATGAGGGTGTCTTGATTCTTGCATCAGGTAGCATGACCCACAACTTGCGGGATGTGTTTTCCGATGTTTCATATCCTCAGTATGCGCAAGAATTTGCCGACTGGATCAAGTCCGCTGTCAAACAGCGGAATGTGACAGCCTTGGTCAACTATCGGGATCGGGCTCCGCATGCGCTCAGGGCTCATCCGTCGGATGAACATTTCCTCCCACTATTCGTGGCGCTGGGTGCCAGCAAGGAAAGTGACGCGATAAGATTCCTCGACGGCGGGGTGACATATAACGTGCTCTCGATGGATTCGATCGTATTCGAACAGAACAACCAAGACGTTCATGTCAGTTAGTGTCCGGTTCATCAAGGAGTGGCAATTATGAGTGGTTCCTCGATAGACATTGCTGTTCGCGAGCATGACGACTCGATCGGAAAAGAACTTGTCACAACAGGCGAGCCGTTTGCGGTGTTGCATATGTCGGCCGAGAGTACGGCGATTTCGCTGCGGCAGCATGGGGAACCCGAGAGGGTGGTAGTCATCGCGCCGGGGACATTGGATCTTGCCGCGCGCTATTTTCTGCATACCCCCCCAAGTGCACTTGATCTCGAGAACGCGATTGCCGCCGTAGAAGACGAAATCGCGCGTGCCTCGATGGCCGATGGAACGAACTTTCCGCTTTTCACGGCCGATCCGGAGGTGCGCAAGATTGCCTTGCTTGCCGGTTTGAGAGATTCGTCCGCTATGGTGATGCACGTCGGGGCTGTAGAAGGGGTATTCGGGCGGTTGGCATCGGTTGCCGAAGGACAGCCTCCTTCCTATGCCGGCATCCCTACGGATTCAGCGTTCGGGGCAACGTTGTTGATTTTGCGCGAGGTTATGCATCACCTCCATTTTTCGGAGATTCACTGCGTTTGAGCGACGCAGAAGAAATGTCGCCGGTTAACTCCGAAATCGTTGGCGAACAGTATGGAGAGTCCGGAACGGAGGGGCGCTTCATCCCAGGAGCTTTTCGGCAGCGCATGACTCTGGTGAATCATTGCATCATGAAATGCATTTGAAAAAAATCGCCGTAACGGATTCGGCTATGGCGTGTCCGGACCGTATGCTCTCATGAAGGCCTCCACAGCGCGACGTGCAATCGAGGCGAAGGCGTCGGGCTCTTTCGGTTGATCAATGTGGAAAAGCGCGCAGTCGAGCAGTTCCGCTTCGAGCAGGGCGCGCAGGTGCAGTGTGGCGACGCGCGGATCAGTGGAGCGCAGTTTTCCTTTCGCCATGGCTGATTTCAGAAAGTCGCTCATCATTGCATGGCTGCGTTTCGGGCCGCGCACATAGCATAATCGACCGAGGTGG
>QKII01000316.1 GCA_003249625.1 Propionivibrio sp.
TATTCACCGCCCCAATGACACGGGCAGCCTCATCAAGCTCATCAAGGAACGGGATGACGGCCTGCTCATAAGGCATGGACACATTCATCCCGCGTATTCCCAGAGTATCGGCTGTTTCACAAGCATGAACCGGCACTTGTCAATCATGAAGTGCAACCCCGGTCACAAACGGTCCCAAAAAACTAAATGATCCATACGATCAAAATATCCGTTGACAAAATGGTTTTTTCGATCAGAATAATGATCGTTGCAATCAAATAATAAAAATAATTGGTTGGTGCTGAAATGTTCAACTCGGACTTAGCAAACACGTTCTGCCCGAGATGAATACAAACAGCTGTCTTTGGTCATTACGACTTAGACGGTTTTTTATAGAAACCAGACTTATCCTGGAGGGTCACAAATGAATAAAGCGCGCGTTGGAATCTTTGTTGCGAGTGTTGCCTGCCTGACTACGGCTTCAATGGCTTCCGCCGAAATAATCAAGATCGGAACGCAGGAGCCCGGAGGAAGCTTCTATTCTGCTGGCGTCACGTTCGCCAAGCTCATTGACGACAACAAGGCTGCCGGCCTCACCACCGAAATCATTCCGCGTGGCGGCGCATTCGGCAACCCGACTGCGGTCAACAAGGGCGTCGCCCAGTTCGGCTTCACTACCTCGAACACGGCGGCCTGGGCACGTGACGGTCTTGAAGAAGTCTACAAAGGTGTAAAGGCCGACAAGATCCGCGCTGTCACCGGATCGATGCAGGCCGCCTACACGATGGTCATTGCGCGCAAGGCTTATGTGGACTCAACCGGGTTCAAGACCCTCGAGCAAATGCTCAAGGCTTCGACACTTCCACGTATCGGCCTGAAGCCGACGGGAAGCCAGGTGCCGATCATCGCAGACATGGTGTTCAAAACGATGGGAACCAGCCTCGCTGATCTGCGTGCAAAGGGCGCGATCACTCAGGCATCATCAGGCCAGATCACCGGAATGATCACGGACGGTCGTCTCGACGTCTACATCGAAAATGCCCCTGCTGGGCAAGCCACCGTTACCGAGATGACGCTGACCAACGACATGGTCTTCGTTCCCTTCTCCGACAAGACGCTGTCCGATGTAGCAAAGGAAGGCCTTCCGACCGGCGTGATGGCGAAGAACACCTTCAAGGGACAAGTTGAAGATTATCGGACTCCGGTCAGTGCAACGGTCTTCATCACCAGCAAGGACGTCCCGGAAAAGGTCGTCTACGACGTTCTCAAGACGCTGGTCGACAACAAGGCCTATATCGCCGAGCAACAAGCTGCTTTCAAGCTCTGGGATCCGGCCGCCGGTTGCCAGCCTGAAAACGCCGTGCTGCCTCTGCATCCGGGCGCCGAAAAGCTCTGCAAAGAGCGTGGCTTTATCAAGTAATCCCCTCGCCTGATGGCTCTGGCTCAGACCGGAGCCGACGGACAACACGGGACATGCGGGGCGTGAACTGAAGGTTCACGCGCTCGCATACTCTTGAACGCGTTGCGGACAGCAAACCATGATTACATCTCCAAAACTCCATCGCCTGCTAACTGTCGTCCTGTCATTGGGATACTTCGCTTTCCTGCTTAAGCAGTTCTATTGGCCCGACCCCCCGATGCTGGCGGCGCCGGTGCATGTGTTTCTGGCGATGGCGGTAACGACACTGATCGTCCCCTTCAAATTCACTTCGCCGTCGGCCCGCTTTATCGGCCGCGCTGTCGAATTCGCCATGGTGATCGCCTGTCTGCTGATCGCCGTTCATTACGTTCTCGAACTCAACCGGATGGAGACCCGTCTGCCGTATGTCGACGATGTCTTCACGATCGACAAGATCGTCTTCATCGGTGGCACGGTCATGCTCCTGGAGGGGGTTCGCCGCTGCGTCGGCTGGAGTCTCTTGAGCATGATTCTGGCTTTCCTGGCCTACGCGGCGTTCGGATTCCTGGTGCCGGCACCAATCGGCTTTTCAGGCTTCGATCTCGCGCAACTCGCTGACATGATGTCGATGAACACTGACGGGTTTTTCGGCATAACGGCAACGACGTCGATCAACTTCGTGTTCTACTTCATCATGTTCGGCGCCATTTTCGCGGCGACGGGTGGGGGCCAGCTGTTCATTGATATCGCCATGATGGCCGCCGGCCGCCTCACTGGCGGCGCCGCCAAGGCGGCGCTGATCGCCTCAGGGCTGTTCGGCACCATCTCGGGCTCTGCGGTCTCCAACGTCGTTGCAACTGGCGTGCTCACCATCCCGCTGATGCGCCGCTCCGGCTACACTGCCGAGCAGGCCGCCGCAACCGAAGCAATCGCTTCGACCGGGGGCCAACTGATGCCGCCAGTCATGGGCATCGCTGCCTTCGTGATGGCCGACATGCTCGGCATTCCCTACACCCGCATCGCGCTCGCTGGCGTCATCCCGGCCTTCGCTTTCTATGGCGCGCTATACGTCATCATCGACCTGCGTGCTCGTAAAACCGGCGTCGGCACGGTCAATTTCGATACTTCGACGCTCCCGCCGCTCAGGCCGCGCCTCCACCTGCTGATCGGACCGCTGTCGCTGCTCGGCATGCTGTTTGCCGGCTTCTCGGCGCCGTTCGCGGCCTTCTATGCCTCGGCTATCGCCCTCGTGGCACCGATGCTGCGCAAGAGCACCAGGTTCGACTTGCCCAAGTTGTATGAGATCGCGCTCGACATTCCCAAGCAGATGGCGACACTGTCGATCCCGCTGTGTACCATCGGCATCATCATGGCGGTGGCAACACAGTCGAATCTGGCACTGAAATTCGTCACCGGGCTGACCGTACTTGGGGGCGGCTATCTCTACCTGTCGCTGTTCCTGATTGTCATCGGCTGCCTGATCATGGGCATGGGACTGCCGACCGTCGCCGCCTATATCATCGGGTCGGTAATGTTCGTGCCGGCCTTGGTAGGCATGGGCGTAGATCGCTTGGCGGCGAACTTCTTCGTCATGTTCTTCTGCGTCCTGTCGATGGTTACGCCGCCAGTAGCACTTGCCTCGTTCGCGGCCGCAGGCGTGGGAGGGGCCAACACCATGAAGACCGCCATGTTAGCGACAGGGCTTGGGGCCGTCAGCTTCTTGATCCCATTCGGTTTCGTCACAGATCCGGTCATCCTGTGGAGCGGCCCGATCACGTCGATCCTGATCGCCTTCTTCGGCATGATGTGCTCGACCGTCTCGTGGGCGATATTCATTCAGGGGTACTTCCACCAGAACCTCAGCTGGGTGGAACGGCTCATTTTCCTGGCGATTTGCGTCGGCATCGTGCTCGTGCACAGCCTCACCCCGGTGTGGTTCGCCTTGCTCGCGGCATTCTGGATCATGACCGGCTGGTGCTTCCTGATACGGCCGCGTTTTTTCAAGGACGAACATCACATGATCAAACCGCCACCTTCAGTTTCGGCTAAGGAGGTCATCGGCAATGTACCGCCGGAGTCAATGGCGAGCGAGTGATTCTGCCCCGCTTTGGCATCGCAAAACGTGGCCGATTGCCCGAAGGCCACGTCCAGCGCCGAACCCCCCGCCGTCTGCCGGCGCCACTTTTGCCACGAGAACCGGAGCACAGGCGACTACAGACAGCGGGACAACAAAGGGCCTGATCACCGCCTTTGGTTTGCCTGATACCGTGCTGAACTCTTTCGGGAGCTGAGCATTATTTGCCACCAAGAATGCAACAACAGAGCGAAAAGGATTCCATCGTGTATCTTCCAGTCATAGCCATCACCATGGGTGACGCTGCCGGCGTGGGCCCGGAAATCATCATGAAGAGCCTTGCTCGCGACGAACTCTTCACTAAATGCCGCCCTCTCGTGATTGGCGATGCCAATCGCCTGCGCAAGGCCGGTCAGATTGTTGGCAGCAAGCTCTCGGTGAATGCCGTGGCAGATCCGAAGGATGCGGTCTTCAAGGCAGGTACGGTCGATTGCATCGATCTGTCACTTATTCCAGCGGACCTCCCATTTGGTCAGCTTTCCGCGCTGGCCGGAGACGCTGCATACCGCTTCGTGGCAAAGGCTGTAGAACTCGTGCAAGCCGATTTGGCCGACGCCATTTGTACCGCGCCTCTGAACAAAGAAGCCCTACATGCCGGTGGCCACCCCTTCCCCGGACACACAGAGATGCTTGCCGCGCTTACAGGCACTCCGGAAGTTTCGATGATGCTGGTGGCACCGAAATTGCGTGTCATCCATGTAACAACGCACGTGGGACTTCTTGATGCTGTCGCGCGTATCGAGCCTGGTCTGGTTGAACGTACGATTGTCCGCGGTTATGACACCCTTGTACGTGCCGGGATCGAAAACCCCTATATAGGAGTCTGCGCCATTAACCCCCATGCCGGAGAGGGGGGGTTATTCGGCTACGGCGAGGAAGAGAAAAAAATCAGGCCTGCTGTTGAGGCGTGCCAAGCCAAGGGCTTGAACGTAGAGGGGCCTCTCCCTGCCGATACGCTGTTCTTCAGGGCCGGACGTGGCGATTTCGACTTGGTGGTGGCGATGTATCACGACCAGGGTCATGGTCCGATCAAGGTTCTGGGAATTGAAGAGGGAGTTAACATTACCGTTGGTCTGCCAGTAATCCGCACGTCTGTTGACCACGGAACGGCCTTTGACATCGCTGGCAAAGGAGTGGTCGATGAGCGCTCGATGCTCGAAGCGCTTCGCCAGGCCATCGATCTCGCCGTGCGTCGTGAGAACATGAATTAGTGAACTGCAGAGACGAGCACATCTCCCGCTCGGCGTATTCAATCTTCGAATTCGAAAGGACCATTAGGAAGGCATGGCAAGCAAAGTCCAACTCCGCCACGAAGCACTCTTGAGCGCAATTCTTGCCGGAACACACGATGCCGAAACATTGAGCCAACACCTGGGTGTGTCGCTCATTACCATCCGGCGCGATATGAATCAACTTGCCAGCCAAGGACGTTTGGTACGAACTTATGGCGGTGCGGTGCCCGTTGGGGGACATGAGCCGGAATTGAATCTGCGGCAGCGCAAGCACCTCTACAAGGCACGCAAAGAAGCGATTGCACGCGTCGCCGCATCACAAATCCTCCCCGGCGAAACGATCATACTTGACGGCGGCACGACAACCGCCGCGCTGGCGCAACAGCTACGAGGTCGCAACAACCTTCGAGTCCTCACAAATAGTTTGCAGGTGTGGGCCGCACTTGCAAGTGAGACCGGAATCGAGCTGATTATTCTCGGAGGACATGTGCGCCCCCTTAGTTGGTCGTCTGCAGGCCCCCTCACTGAAATGACCATGCGACGTCTTTCGGCGGACCGAGCGTTCCTTGGCGCGGACGGCATCGTCGCTACGCGTGGGATATGCGAGGCGGGGTCTGACCAAATCCAGTTGAAAGAACTGATGATGGTCCAGGCGGATCAAACATACATTCTGGTTGATTCGTCCAAGCTTGGCAGGGCAGCCCAGCAGGCCTGGGCCCCATTGATCCGGTCCTGCACACTAATCACGGATAGCGAAGCTACCGACGAGCAATTGTCGACGTTTAGAAGCTTGCCCAATCTAAACGTCAAAGTTGCCGACTGATTCCTTCCAACCTTATTTCAGAAGCCTTGGCCGCAAGGAGTTCCAATGACAGCAAACCTGACGTATCCAATTGAACTACAGTCTCCTCCCAAGATCCTGTTTGGATCAGGGGTTTCAAAGCAAGTCGGCGAATGGATTATCAAGCGCAAATTGAGCCGTACCTTCGTTGTAGCCGATTCCTTCAACGTATCGCGCGTGAATCTTCTCGGCTTGGAGGGAGAGGTTGTCACGTTCTCGGAATTCAGGCCAGAACCTGATGCGGAGGATCTCGACAAGCTCCTGAGTGCTGTCGAGCGCGCCAAGCCTGATGTGGTGATTGGCTTCGGCGGCGGAAGCGCCATGGATCTGGCAAAGCTCGCATCCGTGTTGCCGGGCAGCCAAAGGCACTTCATGGATGTCGTGGGTCCCGACAAGGCACCTGAGAGGACTTGCGCACTGATCCAGATTCCGACGACGGCCGGCACGGGAAGTGAGGTCGGAACACGCTCTCTGGTTACCGATCCCAAAACGCTCGCAAAGCTTGCTGTCCAAAGTGACCATATGCTCGCGGATCTTGCTGTCGTCGACCCGGACCTGACGCTAAGTGTGCCTCGTGCAGTAACTGTTGCAACCGGTGTGGACGCGCTCGCACACTGTGTCGAGGCCTATACAAACAAGAAAGCGCATCCGCTGATCGACCTGTATGCACTTGAGGGGATAAGGCTTGCAGGAAAGTGGCTGCCGCGAGTGGTAAAAAACGGTGCCGACGCAGAGGCTCGGGCAGGAATGGCTCTGGCTTCCTTGTACGGCGGATTCTGCCTGGGGCCCGTAAACACCGCCGGAGGGCACGCAGTGGCGTACCCGCTTGGATCGCGCTATCACGTTCCACACGGGGCCGCCAATGCACTGATCTTCCCTCATGTGCTCGCGTTTAACACTCCTGCGGTTGTGGATCGCACCGCAACAGTCATTTCCGCGCTGGGTCTGACGGCCAGTACAGAGCCAGATGCGGTGCTATCGGCCGCGTACCGGTGGTGCACGGATCTGGGCTGCGAAATGAAGCTATCGGCATTCAATGTGGATCCTGGCGATTTTCCAGCGATGGCCGATGACGCTTACGCAATTCGTCGTTTGCTTGACAACAATCCGCGTGAACTCACGCGTGAAGACATCCTTGCCATCTATCGTCGTGCTGCCTGAGGGAAAAACCATGACCAAGAATTCTGGAACATTTGTTGCGATCGTTACGCCGTTTGACGCTAGCGAAGAAATCAACGAGGCCGCACTCGTGCGCCAGGTAGAGCGCCAAGCGACTGCCGGCAACGGTGTTTTTTGCGCAGGCACGAACGGTGAGTTTTATGCACTGTCCTTCTCGGAAAAGGTCCGTGTCGCCGAGATCTGCGTCAAGGTTGCCGACGGACGTATTCCGGTCCTCGCGCACATCGGTGAGATTTCAACACATCAGACGATTGCGCTCGGGAAGGAAATCGAAAAGCTGCCCGTCAGCGCCGTATCAGTTGTAACGCCGTCTTTTCTCGCTTGTTCCCAAGAAGATCTCATCGCTCACTATCGCCGCGTGGCCGATTCCATTGCGAAGCCTGTATATCTCTATAACATTCCGGCGCGGACAGGAAACACCATTACCCCGGAAACGGCCCGCATTCTTGCCGAGCATGGCAATATCATCGGCATCAAGGACAGTGCGGGCTCCCAGGAATCCCTGGATGGCTTTCTGGCTATCGCCAAAGAACGGGATGACTTTGACGTGCTCGTCGGGCCGGACTCTTTGATTCTCCATGGCCTGCGCAATGGCGCAGCCGGTTGCATATCCGGCCTTGGAAATGTTGCCCCCGTAACGCTACGAGCCATCTATTCATCGCACTGTGCAGGCGATTCTGTGGCGGCCGAAAAACATCAGGAACATTTTTCGGCGTTGCGCAAGGAACTCTATGCGCAAGGCTTCGCGCCGACAATGGTCAAGACCGCTTTGCGCGCAGCCATGCCGGAGGTCGGGTTCAGCCGTATGCCAGCGCAAGTTTCCGCCGACGTTGAATCGGCCGTTAGTGCAATCTCGCGTCGATATGCCGAGGCGACGGCCTGACCGAAAACGCATTTTTCGTAGCGAGTCGTCGCGGGCGCCAAACGCTGCTCAGTGCAAAACCAGAGGGAACTTAACATGTCGATTCAAGCAACTACCGAACAGTCACCGAAAGACGCCTTGGCTTCCACCATGTGTGACCCGTCCATGTTCCAAACGTTAATACCTTCACCGTGTGTGCAGAATCATGCGGCCAATTTGCTGCCGCTGGAAAACGGTGATCTGGCATGTGTATGGTTTGGAGGTACTCAAGAGGGAATGTCCGACATCTCGGTTTACTTCGCCCGACTTCCTGCGGGCTCCAACGAGTGGTCTGAAGCGACAAAGTTATCTGACGATTCCACGCGCTCAGAACAAAACCCGATTCTATTCAACGCCCCTGACGGCAAGTTGTGGTTGATCTGGACCGCCCAGGTTTCCGGAAACCAGGACACCGCTTTTGTACGCAGGCGCATCTCGTCGGATAACGGCATAACCTGGGGGCCG
>QKII01000485.1 GCA_003249625.1 Propionivibrio sp.
CGTACCATCTTCAACATTCTCGGTCCGCTGACCAACCCGGCCGGCGCTCCGAATTCGCTGCTCGGCGTCTTCCATCCAGACCTCGTCGGCATTCTTGTCCGCGTAATGGAGCGACTCGGTGCCAAGCACGTAATGGTCGTGCACGGGAAGGATGGCATGGATGAAGTGTCGCTCGGCGCATCGACGCTAGTGGGCGAACTGAAGGACGGAAAAATCAGCGAATACGAAATTCACCCCGAGGATTTCGGCCTGCGCATGGCCTCCAATCGCTCGCTGCGCGTGGAGGATGCCGCCGAGTCGAAGGATGTGGTGCTGTCCGTGCTCGACAACGTGCCGGGAACGGCGCTGGAAATCGTCGTGTTCAATGCCGGTGTGGCGCTCTACGTTGCCAACCGAGCCGAATCCATTGAACAGGGTATCGCCTTGGCCCGCGAAGCGCTCGCCAGCGGTTCTGCGCGTGCCAGGCTCGACGAATTCGCACGCTTCACACAGGCTTGTGCGGCGTGAACGGCATGGCTACGCCGGACATCCTGAAGCGGATTCTTGCTGTCAAGGCCGAGGAAATCGCGGCGGCGCAAGCTGACAAGCCGCTGGCTGCCTTGCGCGACGAGGCTGCTGCGCAACCGACGACTCGCGGCTTCGTCGAGGCGATCCGCGGCAAGATCGCCGCAGGCCAGTCGGCGGTGATCGCCGAAGTCAAGAAGGCCAGTCCGTCGAAAGGCGTGATTCGTGCCGACTTCCGGCCAGCCGAAATCGCCGCCGATTACGCGGCTCACGGTGCGGCTTGCCTTTCCGTGTTGACCGACCGGCAGTTCTTCCAGGGCGCGCCGGAATATCTGCAGGCCGCACGCGCGGCCTGCGCATTGCCCGTGCTGCGCAAGGATTTTCTCGTCGATTCGTATCAGGTCTATGAGGCGCGGGCGATGGGCGCCGACGCGATCCTGTTGATTGCCGCCGCGCTCGATCTTTCGGCCATGCGTGAACTGGAAACCATTGCTCACGAACTCGGCATGGCCGTACTCGTCGAAGTACATGATGGCGATGAACTTGAGCAGGCGCTGCAACTCGCGACGCCGCTCCTCGGGATCAACAACCGCGACCTGCGCAGCTTCGAAGTCACACTGCAAACGACACTCGACCTGTTGCCGCGCATTCCGTCGGACAAGATCGTCGTGACCGAAAGCGGGATTCTCGGGCCGGATGACGTGGCGCTGATGCGCCGCAACCAGGTCAATGCCTTTCTCGTCGGCGAGGCGTTCATGCGCCAGCCGAGTCCAGGACAGGCGCTGGCGGAATTATTCAGCGCCTAGAGGCTTACACCCCGCCAGCAAAACCCTGTTGCCGCCAGGCTTCGAACACCGTCACCGCGACGGCGTTCGACAGGTTGAGGCTGCGCTGGCCGGGCAGCATCGGCAAGCGCAGGCGCCGCTCTGGCGGGAATTCAGCCATCACTTCGGCGGGCAGGCCGCTCGTCTCGCGGCCGAAGACAAACACATCGTCAGCTTCGAAGGCGATTTCGTCGGGCCGCGCTTGGCCACGCGTGGTAATCGCGAACAGGCGCCGGCCAGCCAGCCCCGCCTTGCAGTGCTCCCAATCCGGATGGCGAAATACCCGGGCGAACTCGTGGTAATCGAGGCCGGCGCGCTTCAAAGAACGGTCTTCCCATTTGAAACCGAGCGGTTCGACGAGGTGTAATTCCGCGCCAGTGTTTGCGCAGAGGCGGATTACGTTGCCGGTATTCGGTGGAATTTCGGGCTGAAAGAGGACGACGGCGGTCAAGTAAAACTCCGGAATTCGAGAAGGAAGAAGTCGATTTTTTGTATCGGGCAGTATTTTCGTCGAAAGCGCCTGTCTCATGGAAGCGTGCGCGCAACAACCAGCAGCGTAACGTCGGCTGCACCGTGGACCTTCAGCGTCCGGGCGCATTCGTTGAGCGACGCGCCGGTGGTCATCACGTCGTCAATCAGCAGGATTCGTTTGCCGGAAAGATCGCCGCTGCAATGGAATGCGCCACGGATGTTGCTTTCCCTTTCCCTCCATGGCAGCGCGGCCTGCGTTGGGGTGTGTCGGATCCGCCGGCAGATCCGGGTATCGATCGGCAGGCGCAG
>QKII01000209.1 GCA_003249625.1 Propionivibrio sp.
TCCATCGAGGACCCAATGGCATCCTCGCTTTTCAGAATCTGTTGAAAGAAACTGGGCTGGGGGATGCCTGCGATCCTGCCCGGGATGGCATGCAATCCCAGCCACAAGACCTTGTGGAACGCTTCAAACCCTTTTTGCGGAGGCTGCCGGATGATGGCGCGGGGAATGGTCCGGTAGTCGCTATCGACGAATTCTATGTGGAAGCGAGTCACTCGATCTTCCGGTGGGGCTTTGTCTGCAGACCTGACACTGACCATCGGGCCGACGCAACCCGTCAGTAGCACGGCCAAGAGCAGCCACACAGAGTGAATGACCGGTCGTTTGACAAGCCGAAATTTCATCGCAGCCCCCGCTGAATGAACAGATTCAGTTTAGTCCTTGTGTTGAATGGCTGCTCGAGGTTTATTGGGCTATGTGGCGCCCAATCTGGTCAAAAGCCGGTTGTTGTCGAGCTCGGTCCGCGTGGCAAATCGACCATGAAGCGCAAGAATCACTTCTTGGGTAAATGAATGCCTTGTTCCGTCGCCATGAAGCGCTCCCAGAAGTGGGTAGCGTCGCTGATCCATCCTTTGGCGCTTGTCCACGTGCCAATGCCAAAACCATGGCCGACGTTCCATGAGTGACGGAGGGGCAATTCCGTCGCGGTCGCCGACGACGACGAAGGTCGGCGGCTTGTTCGCGGAATAGTCGGAGTGTCCGGTGCAGGCCATCACGACGGCAGACGGCTTGGCGAGATTTTTGCGTCCAAATGCGGCCACGCCAAGAGACCCGATTGAGACCCCATCCTTGCGTCGAATCTGCAATCAGTTTTTTCCCTCTTCCCCGTAACGTTTTTCCAATGTTTCAATGAGTTGTTGCGCAAATCGCGCAACAGCCACTGGCAATGTGCGAGCCCGTAGCTGGCCGAGGTAAAGGGTGCCGTGGGGTACGTCGCGTTCATCGATGGGCCGGCTGACCAGCGTGTCCGTATCGGTTTCGATCGGTAAGCCGATGGGTATCTGGAAGGCGACGATGTTTTCGGCCAGCGCGTGACAGCGAAGGAATTCGAAGCTGTCAGATTCGATGACTGAACGCAGGTTCAGCGAGGTGCGGTGGACAGCGCGCTCAAGCAAGTGACGGATGCTGGTCTGGTCGTTGGGCAAGGCGAGCGGGTAGCGAAGGCAATCGCGAAGGCGGACTACGGCTTGGGCGGAAAGCGGGTGTCCGGGGCGCATCAGCACGTGCACCGGCTGGCGGACCTGATGCAATACCTGCAGGTCAGTGAGGCGTTCGGGCTCAAAGATCAGGGCAAGATCGGCGCTCAAGTCACTTATTGCATGTTCGGCAGCGCTGCGGTCGCGGCGAAGCACCTTGAAAGTCACCGCCGGGTGGGCCTTACGGTAGTGAGTAATCTGCTCGGGCAGAAAGAAGGAAAGCAAGGCCTGGCTGCTGGCGACGTTGACATGGCCGCGGCGTTCGCCGCGCAAGTCGGCAATCTGGCTCTTCACCCTGTCCATGTCGGCAAGCTGGTTGCGTACATGCTGAATCAGCAACTCGCCAGCAGCCGACAGGCGCACGCCACTCGGCAGACGCTCGAAGATCGGTACGCCGAGATCCTCTTCCAGCGAAAGAATTCGTCGATTCAGTGCGGTTGAGGTAATGGCCAGGCTCTCGGCAGCCTTGCGGATCGAGCCGACGCGGGCGATGGTGTCCAGGTAGCGCAGGATGAGTTGATGTCGCATGGGGTTTGCTCCGGCATGGCGATGCATTTTTTGCATCGCCATGAGTTAAAAATAGCAGTATGACGATTCAGGTGGCGATGCTCAAATGCGGACATCAATATCACGAACGTAATCGCCATGCTTTCTGATCTGCCGTTCGATATCGCGAGTTTGCACACCGCCTATGCCGAAGGGCTGGAGCCGGCCGCGGTGCTGGCCGAGTTCAGGCGCCGTCTGACCGGGATCAATGATCCGGGAATCTTCCTGCATTTGATCGGAGACCGCACGTTGGCCGATCAGATTGCCGCACTCGGACCGTTCGATCCGGTCGCCAAACCGCTCTGGGGTATTCCCTTTGCCATCAAGGACAACATCGACGCGCTCGGCGCGCCGACCACCGCAGCCTGTCCGGAGTACACGTACGAAGTCAGCGAGGATGCCTTCGTCGTTGCGCAGTTGCGTGCGGCAGGAGCGATCTTGGTCGGCAAAACCAATCTTGACCAGTTCGCTACCGGCCTGGTCGGCGTGCGTACGCCTTACCCCGTGCCGAAGAATGCGCTTGATCCTGCCATCGTTCCCGGAGGCTCGAGTAGCGGTTCGGCAGTCGCCGTGGCACACGGGTTAGTCAGCTTCGCACTGGGAACCGATACGGCCGGATCCGGGCGCGTCCCGGCGGCGCTGAACGGCATCGTAGGTTTGAAGCCGACGCTCGGCACGCTGTCAGCGAGCGGCGTTGTGCCGGCCTGTCGCACCCTGGACACGGTATCGATATTTGCGCTGACGGTTGATGATGCCTGGCGGGTTTTTCACGCTGCTGCCGCTTACGATGCCAACGACCCCTATTCCCGGCCAATTCCGGTAGCCGCCGTACCGTTTGCGACACCGAAGATACGCATCGGCGTGCCCAGTCCGGCCTCCCGCAGGTTTTTTGGCGACGAGGTTCAGGCGGCGTCATTTGTGGAGACGCTCGAGCAGCTGGCTGGCTTTGGCGCAACGATCAGCGAAATTGACTTCACCCCGCTCTACCAGATTGCCAATCTGCTCTACGAGGGGCCTTGGGTAGCGGAGCGTTATTCGGTTATCGAGTCACTGCTGAAAACTCGGCCGGAGGCGCTGTTGCCGGTGACCCGGGCGATCATCGGCAAGGCTGCGCAATTTTCCGCAGCTGATGTCTTCCGCGGCCAGTACCGGCTGAAAGCCCTGCTGCGTGATGCCGAAGCAGCCATCGCCGCGGTCGATGCGTTGTGTGTACCCTCCGTACCCACCTTCTGTTCGGTGGCCGAAGTGCAGGCGGACCCGGTCGGTCCGAATAGCCGTCTAGGTACCTATACCAATTTCGTCAACCTGATGGACCTGTGCGCGCTTACCGTACCCGTAGCTCCGCGCAGTGATGGTCGTCCAGGTAGCGTGACGCTGATCGCTCCATGCGGACAGGATGCTCGGTTAGCCGGACTGGGGAGCGTGCTGCAAGGGCATTTCGCGGTTTCTCCCGGCGCCACCCGATGGCATTTGCCGCCGTTCGACGCCCCGGAACCGAAGGCCGGTGCCGATGAAATTGCAATCGCGGCAGTAGGTGCCCACATGTCAGGCCTACCGTTGAATCACGAATTGACCCGACTTGGCGCCCGTTTCCTGCGCGCCACCCGCACAGCGCCGTATTACCGCCTTTACAGCCTGCCCGGCGGACCACCGAAGCGTCCAGGATTGGTTCGGGTTAGCCAGGGTGCATCGATCGCCATAGAGGTCTGGGCGGTGCCGCTTTCCCGCTTTGGTGAATTCATGCAGGGCATTCCCCAACCACTGGGTATCGGCACGCTGGATCTGGAGGATGGCAGCCGGGTGAAAGGTTTTGTCTGTGAGGCCATTGGCATCGAGGGTGCCGAGGATGTTTCCCGATTTGGCGGCTGGCGGGCTTGGCTGGCTGCCGCAACGAACTGATATCAAACGAGGAGAACGACCATGCAAAGACGCGCATTTCTCAAGGCCACCGCCAGCGGTGCCGCCATACTTCCCTTTCTGCGGCACTTGCCGGCGAACGCCCAAGCGGGCAGCGACACTCTGGTGGTAGTGATTGGCGATGGCATCAACAGTCTGGATCTGCACCGTCAGGGCACTAACCGCCCCAGCTACCAGATTACCGTCAATATCTACGACCGCCTGGTGCGCTTCGGCGTCAAGACCTTGCCCGACGGCACGCTGTCCTACGATTCGACGAAGATTGAGCCGGAAGTGGCGGAATCGTGGAGCTGGTCTGCCGACGGCAAGTCGCTGAGTTTCAAGATCAGTGACAAGGCCAAATTCTGGGATGGTACGCCGATCACCGCCGAGGACGTGAAGTGGTCATTCGACCGTGCGGTCAGCTTGGGCGGCTTCCCAGCCGTGCAGATGAAGGCCGGTTCGATGACCGACCCCAAGCAGTTCGTGGTGGTCGACAGCAAGACATTCCGTATCGATCTGCCAGAGTTTTCCAAGCTGACTCTGCCGAACCTGGCGGTGCCGGTGCCTTTCATCATCAATTCCAAAGTGGCCAAGGCGCACGCCACCACCGCCGATCCCTGGGCGACCGAATACCTGCACAAGACGCCGGCTGGGTCGGGGCCGTTCAAGGTGGTTCGTTGGGATCCGGGCCAGCAGTTCGTCTATGAGCGTAACGATGCCTGGGCTCTGGGAGCGAAGCCGGCGCTGCGCCGGGTGATCGTGCGCGAGGTGCCGTCGGCGGCGACACGCCGTGCCTTGATCGAACGCGGCGACGCCGATTTCTACATGGACGTTGCCACGAAGGACGCCAAGGAACTGCTGGCTGGCGGCAAGGTGGCGGTGTCCGGGGCACCAGTCGACAACTGCCTGCATGTGCTCGGCTTGAACCTGAAGTTCAAACCGTTCGATAACGTCAAGGTACGCCAGGCGATCGCCTGGGCCTTACCCTACGAATCGATTCTCTCGGCAGCGGCCTACGGTCGCGGCAAGGCGATGTACGGTGCAAGTTCTGCCAAGCCTGCCGACATCAGCTGGCCGCAGCCCTTTCCCTATTCGACGAATCTCGACAAGGCCCGGGCTCTGCTCGCCGAAGCAGGGTTGGCCAACGGCTTCGAGACCACGCTGTCGTACAACCTGGGGCTGGCCGACTGGCAGGAGCCGACCGCCCTGTTGATCCAGGAGGCGCTGGGCCGAATCGGCATCAAGGTCAAGCTGGAGAAGATTCCCGGCGCCAACTGGCGGACGGCGGCGCTGGTGGAAAAGAAACTGCCGATGCACCTGGAGAACTTCGGCGGCTGGCTCAACTATCCGGACTACTACTTCTTCTGGGCCTACAAGGATGGCCACCTGTTCAATTCCTCGGCCTACAAGAACCCGGAAATGGAGTCGCTGGTCGATGCAACGCTGAAAATGCCGGTAGACAACCCCGCCTATGCGAAGAACGTCGCACGCATGATCGAAATCGCCTTCACCGACGTACCCCGCATCCCGCTTTACCAGCCCAATCTCGATGCCGCACACAGCAAGAAGGTAAGTGGCTACGTGTCCTGGTTCCACCGCCAGCTTGATTGCAAGGTATTGAAGAAGGCCTGATGTGTCGGTGCGGTGCCGGATAGCCCTCCGGCGCCGCAGACACACGAGGAGTTAGAAATGTCCAGCAAACCCATCCAGGTCGCCCGTCGTCTGGCCCAGTCATTGCCATCGATTTTTGGCGTGATGCTGATTTCCTTCGTGCTCACCCGTGCCTTGCCGGGTGACCCGGCCGTTTATTTTGCTGGTGCGATGGCCGATGCCGAATCAATCGAGCAGACACGTCGGGCACTTGGCCTGGATCGTAGCTGGGCGATGCAGTTCTATCTGTACGTGGAACGCCTCTTTCAGGGAGACCTCGGCATGTCTCTGGGAACCGGACGACCGGTTATCGAGGAACTGGCTAGCCGCTTGCCGGCATCTCTTGAGCTGACTTTTCTCGGTCTCGGTCTGGCGCTCGCCGTGGCTGTGCCGCTGGGGGTGTTGGCGGCGACCCGACGCGGCTCATGGGTGGACCACCTGTGCCGTTTGCTGGTTACCGCGGGGGTGTCCTTGCCCACCTTCTTCACCGGGCTGTTCCTGATTTATGTCTTCTATTACCTGCTCGGCTGGGCACCGTCGCCGCTCGGCCGTCTCGATATCCTGTACCTGTCACCCGCGCCTGTCACCGGGTTCTATCTGATCGACAGTCTGCTGGCCGGCGATGGCGAGTTGTTCTGGGCCAGTCTTCGGCAGTTGTTCCTGCCGGCGGTAACGCTGGGCATCTTCGCTTTGGCGCCGATAGCGCGCATGACGCGGGCCGCGATGCTCAACGCACTGGCTAGCGACTATATACGAACCGCCCGTGCCGGCGGACTGGCGCGAAAGACGGTGCTGGTCACCTATGCGCTACGCAATGCCGCCTTGCCGGTACTGACGACGCTAGGGATGGTTTTCTCCTTCCTGCTTGGCGCCAACGTGCTGGTCGAAAAAGTGTTTTCCTGGCCGGGCATCGGTTCCTTCGCCATCGAGGCGTTGGTGGCATCCGACTATGCGGCGGTCCAGGGTTTCGTTCTTACCATGGCACTGCTCTTCGTGATAATGAACCTCTTCATTGATGTGGTACTGACCTTGATCGACCCACGTGTCGCGCTGGAATCCTGAGATGGATGCGATGAAACGCTTTGCCCGCCACTTCTACTACGTCATGCGCGAGAACCCGGTAACTGCCGGTGCCTTCATTCTTTTCTTTGCGCTGATACTCCTGGCAATCACGGGGCCGGCAATCGTTCCCCACGATCCGTTGGCTACCAATGCCGCCAATGCGCTGCAGCCGCCGTCATCGATCCATTTCTTCGGCACCGACCAGCTTGGCCGCGACATTCTCAGTCGGGTGATCGTTGCCACCCGGCTCGATCTTGGCATAGCACTCTCGGCAGTGGCCTTGTCCTTCATCGTCGGCAGCATGCTCGGTTGTGCAGCTGGCTACTGGGGTGGTTGGACGGATCGCATCGTCGGTCGTGTAACCGACACCATCATGGCCTTCCCCTTGTTCGTGCTCGCCATGGGGGTGGTGGCTGCACTGGGTAACTCGGTGGAGAACATCATCTACGCCACCGCAATCATCAATCTGCCGTTCTATTCGCGCGTGGCCCGCGCCGAAACCAGCATCCGCCGGAATGTGGGCTACGTGCAGGCAGCGCGGCTGGCAGGTTGTGGCGATGTGCGAATCCTGTCCGTTCACCTCTTTCCCAACATCCTCCCGCCGATGATGGTGCAAATCTCGCTGAATATGGGCTGGGCCATCCTCAACGCCGCGGGGCTATCCTTCATCGGCCTGGGTGTGCGACCTCCCGATGCCGAGTGGGGGATCATGGTCGCCGAGGGCGCCACCTATATCGTCTCCGGTGAATGGTGGATGGCACTCTTTCCCGGGGCAGCGCTGATGCTGGCGGTGTTCTGTTTCAATCTGCTGGGCGACGGTCTGCGTGATCTGGTCGATCCCACCCGCCGCACCTGAGGAAGCACCATGAACATGCTTGCGCACGAACACCCGTTGCTGTCTGTCGATGGCCTGTCGGTAGAATTCCGCACGCGTAACGGAACAATCACCGCTTTGCACGACGTGGCACTGAAGGTGCGTAAAGGCGAGGTGCTCGGCGTAGTTGGCGAAAGCGGTTCGGGCAAGTCGGTGACCGCCTACACCGTGCTCGGCTTGCTTGACCCCGCCGGCCGCGCTGTCGCCGGCAGTGCCGACTTCAATGGGGTCACCCTGCTCGGCGCAGCCGAGAGCGATCTGCGAGAACTGCGAGGGCGCGAAATCTCGATGATCTTCCAGAATCCGCGGGCGGCGCTCAACCCTATCCGTACCGTCGGGCAGCAGATCGAGGATGTGCTGCGCCGCCATGCTCAGGCCACGCACGAAACAGCCAAGGCCAAAGCCATCGATATGCTGGCCAAGGTACGCATCGTCGATCCGGAAGCGCGCTACCACGCCTATCCCTTCGAGCTCTCCGGCGGCATGTGCCAGCGCGTGATGATCGCCATGGCTCTGTCATGCAATCCGCGTCTGCTGATCGCCGACGAGCCGACTACCGGTCTCGATGTCACAACCCAGAAGGCAACGATGGACCTGATCGCCGAGTTGACGCGCGAGCGTCACATGGCGGTGATCCTGATCACGCACGACCTCGGTCTGGCGGCGGCATACTGCGATCGCATCGCGGTGATGCAGAAAGGCCGCGTGGTGGAGTCCGCGCCGGTGGCGCAACTGTTCTCGCAACCGACACATCCCTACACGCGCAGGCTGATCCTGGCGTCTCCCGGACCGGATACCGAGCTCGCCGATCTCCCCGCCGGATCCGATGAGCTGGACGTTGGCGCTCCACCGATCGGCAACGCAAGTATTCCGGTGACCGGTGACGAGGTGCTGCTGGAAGTGCGGAATCTGGTCAAGGTCTTTGCCAGGCGTGGCGGCGGCCTGCGCTGGCCCTGGCAGGCGAGGGCCACAGAGGAAAGCGGCTTTCGTGCGCTGGACGGAGTGTCTTTCACACTGCGGCGCGGCGAGAGCCTGGGGCTGGTAGGCGAATCCGGCTGCGGCAAGTCCACGACGTCGAGCATCGTCACTCGCCTGCTCGACGCAACGGCGGGCGAGGTCATCCTCGATGGCGAGAACATCAGTCAGTACAGCGCCGCGCAGTTTGCCCGCATGCCCCAACGTTGCAAGATTCAGATGGTGTTCCAGGATCCGCACGAA
>QKII01000437.1 GCA_003249625.1 Propionivibrio sp.
CTTTGCACGACCGTCACGATGAGCCAGCGCCAGCAACCGACACCGGAGGACATCGCTGCGTTCCACGGCGCCGTGGCCGATGCCACCCCGCTCAAGGCGCCGGCGCGTGTGCTGCACGAGCGCCCCAAGCCCAGCCCGCGGCCACGGCAACGCGAACTCGACGAGGCCGCGGCCGTCGTCGAGTCGCTACATGGGCCGTTCGAGATCGACGATCTGCTGGCCATCGGCGACGCCGATTCGTTTCTCCGCACCGGCCTGCCGCGCAGCGTGTTGCGTGATCTGCGCCGGGGCCGCTGGACGATCCAGAATCATATTGACCTGCACGGACTCAACCGGCACGAGGCACATGAGGAAGTCTCGCTCTTCCTCGCCGAATCACTGCTAGCCGGCAAGCGGTGCGTACGTATCGTGCATGGACGCGGACTCGGATCGCCCGGCCGCGAAGGCATCCTGCGACAGTTCGTCAAATGCTGGCTCTCGCGCAGCAAGGATGTGCTGGCGTTTTGTCATGCCCCCGCCTTCGACGGCGGCGAGGGCGCACTGTGGGTCTTGCTACGAGCACCCGGCCGCTGACGAAACAGGCTTCTTCGCCCCGAAAAACCAGAATGAATCGCAGAGTTGCAACCGCCACCAGCGTTACACTGGGTTACACACCGGACACCACGTCCCGGCAAAAAGCGCTTTAATTAGCGAATACCACTCGCAAGCACCGACTCATGGACAAGACGGACTGCATCCTCATTGTTGACGACGACCTGGAAATCCGCCGCCTGCTCGTCGACTATCTCGCCCGTAACGGCCTCGAAGCCATCTCCGCGCGCGACGGTCGCGAAATGTGGCAGGCGCTCGAACGGCACGCCATTGACCTCATCGTGCTCGACCTGATGCTGCCGGACACCGACGGCCTGACGCTTTGCCGCGACCTGCGCGCCAAGCCGGGAAAACCGAATCTGCCAGTGCTGATGCTGACCGCACGCGGCGAGGAGACGGACCGGATCATCGGCATTGAAATGGGCGCCGACGACTATCTGGTCAAGCCGTTCAACCCGCGCGAACTGCTCGCGCGGATCAAGAGCATTCTCCGGCGCACGCGTGCACTGCCGCCCAATCTGACGCCGGATGCCACGCGCTACCTCGCTTTTGCCGAGTGGACACTTGATACTGCCGAGCGCCTGCTGACCGCGCCCGATGGAGTGGCAACGCCGCTCTCGGGCGGAGAATACCGCCTGTTGCGTATCCTGCTTGACCATCCCAACCGTGTACTCACACGCGACCAATTGACCGAGATGATCCATGGCCGCGAGGCAGAACCGTTCGACCGTGCCATCGACGTGCAGGTCAGTCGCCTGCGCCAGCGCCTGCGCGACGACAGCCGCGAACCGACGCTGTTGAAAACAGTGCGTGGCGAAGGCTACGTCCTCGCCGCCACAGTCGAGCGGCGGGAACGATGATCCGTCCCCCCGCATCCCTGCTGCCGTCCAGCCTTTTCGCCCGCATGGCGCTGATCCTGCTCGCGGGACTGCTGGCGGCGCAGTCGCTGAGCCTCTGGCTGCATTGGGGCGAACGAGCGGAGGTCGTCACCGAAGCACGCGGCCTGCACATTGCCGACCGCATAGCCGATGCCATCCGCCGCCTCGAAGCGGACCCAACCCCGGGGCATCGGCGTTCGATCGCCCAGATGCAGTCGAACGACCTGCGGGTTTCTTTGATCGACGAAAGCGAAGTAACTCCGAACGCGCCGCGTGGCCAGATCCAGGCATCCATCACGGCAAGGCTTGGCAGCGGACGCGAGATTCGTTCGCCCGGCGGGATGGGCGGCGGCATGATGGGCCGGAGGATGGGCTACGGCATGGGCCGTGTGGCTCAAGACACTTCTGCGCGCAATTTCGATGTGCGCCTGAACGACGGCCAGTGGGTGCGCATCTCGGCCACCCTGGTCCCCGAAGCCCCCGCGCTGCCACGCGATTTCTACATTCACCTCCTGCTCTCGTTGGCGATCGTCGGAATCGTCGTCATGCTGGTCGTTCGACAGGCAACCCGGCCGTTGCAGCAACTGGCGCAGGCCGCTGATAACCTTGGTCAGAATCTCGATGCTCCTTCGCTCGTCGAAACCGGATCGACCGAAGTTCGCACTGCGGCGCAAGCCTTCAACCGGATGCGCGACAAACTGCGGCGGCTGATCAACGAACGCTCACGCGCCCTCGCCGCGGTTTCGCACGACCTGCGCACCCCGCTGACCCGCCTGCGCCTGCGCAGTGAACTGATCGACGATGACCGTTTGCGTGAGCAGATGACCGCCGACATCGACGCAATGGCACAAATGATCGACGCGACGCTCGACTACTTGCGCGGATTACGTGAGGACGAGATGGTACGCCCGATCGATATCAACGCCCTGCTCGCCAGCCTCTCGGAGGATTTCGCGGCGCTCGGTCGTCAGATCACCGTCGAGGGACGAGCAATGGCCTCGTACAGTGGACGTCTGTCTGCCTTGCGCCGTGCGATTCAGAACCTGATGGACAATGCATTCAAGTACGCTCGGAACCCGCGCATCGTCGTCACCGACGAACCAGCCCTTCTCTGCATTAACGTCGAAGACGATGGCCCCGGCATCCCGCCGGAAGCTCTGGAACGCGTTACCGAGCCGTATTACCGCCCCGACGCGGCGCGTGCCACTGACACCGGTGGCGTCGGTCTCGGCCTGTCGATCGTAAAGGATGTCGCGCTGCTTCATGGCGGCGAACTGATGCTCGCGAACCGACCCGAAGGTGGCCTGGCCGCGTCCTTGCGCCTGCCGAGAAAGCTGCCTGAATAAGGCCAGACAGGGTGTGCAGGAGAAGGCTTACAACGCGTTCGTTGCGCTCTCGACAAGCGTCGATTCGCAGGCAAGAAAGCAGTCATCGCAGGACAACGCGAGCATTTTCCCATTCGGTCGTCTCGGGCAATGAAACATAGTCGACACAGGAACCAGCCGGCTGACGATCGTACCGATCGCGTACCCGTCGAGTGCCCGCGCGGCCGCCTCAGCCCCCTCGGGCATGTTGACCATGCAGAATACCCGGCGAGGATGTTCCGAGCGGCAAAACAACCGGACGTTGTCGACGACGCCGTAATGCCTGCAAAGCTCCGCGCTGTCGGAGAGAATATCTTCCGGGGTGGCAAAAGCCCCGAGGATAGGTGGTTCCATTGAGTTGCTTTCCATCCTGCCTTGAAGAAGCGGCCCGAAGGCACTAATTAATGGCCGTGCTGACGCCGGTCTCAGGTGAGGTTTGCAGATCCGCATAGCGCCGGACAGCAACGATGACCGACGTAAATCCGAACAGCAGGCAATGCCAGCTGCGGGATGCAGCCATGGCATCCAGCGTCTTGTCGAAACACACGAGAAACCCCAAGTGATCGGTGCTCTGCTCCGACATCTCAGGCAGGGGCATGATCGCGGTGATCTTGCCAAACTCGCTGGCATACTTGCCGAGTTGTCCGGTAATTTCCTCCGCAGATTCGAGCCTTCCAAGCGACTCGATTTCCGGCGACGGCTTGAGGCGTTCCCAATTCACGTGTGTATTCATGCTCGACGCTCCAGAGAACCATCAACGCGAAAAGGCGGGACGGTCGAAACCGTGTGCCGCCCAATAGGGGTTACACCGCGCTGCAGGCCACCGCTCCGCCCGAGGCGGCATCGAATTCGCGCTCTGCAGCCAGCCAGTCCTCGAGTTCGTTGCCCGGCGCGAATCCGCGCTGCGCGGCCCTGAAGTACGCGGCAGTGGCAATCAACTCCTCGCGCACAACGCCCTCCACGACGGTGGCAAGTTCTATGGCCTCAGCGACCACTGCAGCGGATGCCTTGGCCTTCGTTTTTCTGGTTTTTCCCGTCGTCGGCTTGGTGCTTTTTTCGGCCATGATATTTCTCCGTAGTGATGGGTTACCGTTGGCAGGAAAACCGGGAGGCGGAAATCTCACCGCCACAATCGATCCCGACGCATTTTCCAACGAGGCAACGTTATCAAACTGCCCCAGCCATTCAATACGTGACACCGCGTATAACGCGTGCAAAGCAGGTAAAGCCACGTAAGGGAACAACAATCGATTGACCGCCCTCTGCGGATGCTCTAGGTTCAAGATAAAATCAGGCGAAGGCGCACTGAACGCCCCCCGGGAGGAAAAATTGGTCGATCTGTCACGCATGGAGCCGCTGCAGGCCGAGTCTGCGGAAGTCGTATCGTCGCCCGCCAACCGGATGCCGCTGAACGAGAAGCTATACCGTTCCCTGGTCGAATATGCGATGCCCGACGCGTTGTTCGTCCATGACTTCGATGGCCGTTTCATTGATGTGAATCAACGGGCTTGTGACAGCGTCGGCTACACGAAATCCGAATTGCTGACAATGGCTGTCACGGACATCGAGCGCGATTTCAATCTCGCCGCGGCGCAAATGGAATGGAAACGCTTGCGACCGGGCAGGACGATGGTGCTGTTCGGAAAGCAACAGCACAAGGACGGCAACTGTTTTCCGGTCGAGATCCACTGCGGGTGCCATGACAGCGACGGCTTGCGCCTCTATATCGCCGTCGTCCGGGACATCACGCGGCGTAAGCAGGCAGAGGAAGCGCTGCTGCGCAGCGAGGAACGCTTCCGCAAGATCTATCGCAACACGTCGATCGGCATCGCCATCACGGACTGGAAAGGACACTTCCAGCAGTGCAACCCGGCGTTTTGTCGACTGGTCGGCTACAGCGAGGACGAGCTTCGGGCAATCGACTTCAGTTCGCTGATTCACCCGGAGGACCACGAGGCCAACCTCGCTGAAATCCGACGCCTCAAGTCCGGCAAGATACCGCATTTCCAGATCGAAAACCGGTACGTACGCAAGGACGGACAAGTCGCATGGACGCACAAGTTCGTCTCAGCCCTGCCGGGCGAAAATGGCGAGCCGGCCCATCTGATGGCGCTGGTCAACGACATCACCGAACGCAAGCGGACCGAACTGGCGCTTATCGAGCGTGAAGTGCAATACCGTGCGGTGATAGAGACGGCTGCCGACGGTTTCTGGATGCTCGACGGGACAGGCCACATTCTCGCGACGAACGAAGCATATGCGCGCCGCTCCGGTTACAGCCAGGCCGAACTGCTGGGCATGAGCATCGCAACGCTGGAGGCACAGGAATTGCCGGGCGAAGTGACGGACCACCTCGCCCGGGTACGCCAGAACGGCAGTGACCTGTTCGAGACCTGGCATGTCACCAAGCACGGGGAACGCTGGCCGGTCGAAGTCAATACCTCGTATTGGCCGGCCGCCGGCGGCCGGCTATTCGCTTTCCTGCGCGACATCACCGAACGAAGGCAGGCGGCGATCGCCCTGCAGGAAAGCGAAGCGCGCTTCCGCGCCACCTTCGAGCAGGCCGCCGTAGGCATCGCCCACGTGTCGATCGAGGGACGCTGGCTGCGCGTCAACCGCAAGCTCTGCACCATTCTTGGCTATTCGCCGGAAGAACTGGTTTCCCGGGAGTTCAGGATAATCACCCATCCGGAGGATGTCAGCGACGATCTGGATCTGATGCACAGAATGCTGGCTGGCGAAATGTCGACGCTGTCGCTGGAAAAACGCTACGTGCACAAGAACGGGAGCATCGTCTGGACCAAACTGACCTCCGCACTGCTGCGAACTGCAAGAGGCGCTCCCGATTATTTCATTTCGGTCATCGAGGACATCAGCGAACGCAAGCAGACCGAGGCGGCGCTGCATGCACTTTATGCGGAAATGGAACAGCTCACCCATTTCCAGATCGCCAACCAGACTGCCGCGGCCTTCGCGCACGAGTTGAACCAGCCGCTCAATGCGGTGGCCTCCTATTCCGAAGCGGCCTTGCGCCTCCTGCGCTCAGGCAACCCGCGGCCGGAACGGCTGATCCATGCCATCGAGAGCAGCGCGCAGCAAGCGCAACGGGCGGGCCGGGTAGTGAGAGAATTCGTAGCATTCATGGCCGAAAAGGAAGTCCAGACGGAACCGAACGACCTCAACGACGTTATCCGCCACGTGATCGCCCGGGTGGAGAAGGATGGTTTCGACACCACCCGCATCCACGTCAATCTCGAACCCGACCTGAAGCCGGTCATGGCCAACCGGCTGCAAGTGGAGAAGGTGCTGATCAATCTCGTCGAGAACAGCATCGAGGCCATGCGCGACGCCGGGATCGATACACACGCCATCGCCGTTTCCGTCAGGACCAGCGCGGATGCGGCCATGGCCCAGGTAACCGTTAGCGACAAAGGCCCGGGGATTGACCGTGAGACGCTGCGCCGCATCTTCGACCCGTTTTTCACCACGAAGCCGAAAGGACTCGGCATGGGCCTGGCCATCAGTCGCACTATCATCGAGGCCCACGGCGGCCAACTCTGGGTCGATTCGGAATCCAACACCGGCGCCACCTTTCATTTCACGCTGCCTTTCGCAGAAAGTACAGAATGAGCGAACCGACCGTATTCATCGTTGATGACGATCCCGCCGTGCGCGACAGCCTTGGGCTATTGCTGGAAACCACCGGTTTGACCGCCGTCTGCCACGACAGTGCCGAGTCCTTCCTCGCAGCCTACGACGGCAAACGCCCGGCCTGTCTGATTCTCGACGTACGCATGCAACAGATGAGCGGCCCTGAATTGCAAACTGAATTGATACGGCGCGGGTTCAACCTGCCGATCATTTTCCTGACCGCTCACGGAGACATTCCGATGACGGTGCGGGCGATGAAGGCGGGAGCGAAGGACTTCCTTACCAAGCCGATCGACGGCACCGAATTGCTCGAACGCGTGCACGCCGTGCTTGAGGATGAGAAGAACAGCGCGAGCCAGCGCAAGACCTACGACCGGGCCTGCCGCTGCCTGGAGGATCTGACGCAGCGAGAGCACGAAGTCATGATGCTCGCCCTCGCCGGCCAGACCAACAAGGCAATCGCCCGGCAACTCGGCATAAGCCATCGCACCGTCGAACTGCACCGCTCGCACATCCTGCAGAAGACCGGGGCCACCAACATGCTCGAACTCGCGCAACTCGCCGGCCTCTGTGGCATAACGTTCACCAGCGGCGAAACGAATTCAGTACGAAACTGAACCTGCGCGCATTCGCCTTCCGGCGCGATTGCCGGGAACCACGACCCACGATGAACAGTCATCATCGGAAGCGGTGACAACCACCGCTTCCGCAAGACATATCGTCCGCGTCCGTGAGTGAGTCACATGCCCGCAGCGAAAGACATCCGTCGGTTATCTGCCCTGTTCGCACTTTTCGTACTCGGCGGTTGCGCCAGCCAGAACGCCCATTACGACCCGCAGAAGGCACACCACCGCCCGGAGGGTTTCTCCAACCCCGACGCCCCACCCCGCGTGATTCCCTGGTACGAGGCCGTCATTCGTCGCTGGCGCGGCGACTTCGAGCCGGCCGCCGAGCCGGAAGGTGGCTACGCGGCGTTCGCCCGGAAATGGCAGGGCGAGGTCGACCACGCTCTGCTCGCCCGGCGCCATGACGCACCGGTCATCACCTGGTTGGGCCACGCCGGTATGCTGCTGCAGGTAGGTGGAAAGAACATTCTCATCGACCCGCATCTCGGCGACTACGCTGGCCCCGTCGCCTGGCTCTCCTCGCGGCGTCGGATGCCTGCACCACTTTCCGTCGCCGAACTGCCACCGATCGACCTCGTCCTGATTTCCCACAACCACTACGACCATCTCGACCACGCCACGGTAACCACCTTGGCCAGGCGGTTCATGACACGCTGGCTGGTTCCTTTGGGACTAAAGCGCTGGTTCGACGATGAAGGGATCGGCGGCGTCGAGGAAATCGATTGGTGGGACAGCCGCGACGCGGCACCGCTAAAGATCACGCTGGTGCCTGCGCAGCACTGGAGCAAACGCACGCCATTCGACGCCAACGCAACGCTTTGGGGCGGCTTCGCCGTGCAGTGGACACATTCATCGCAAGCCCCACCATGGCACTTCCTCTACACCGGCGATACAGGCTACTCCCCGATATTCATCCAGATCCGCCAGCGCCTGGGGCCTGTCGACTTCCTGGCCGTT
>QKII01000312.1 GCA_003249625.1 Propionivibrio sp.
CCGGCGGCGACCGCCTCGCTGAGCATGCTAAGGCTGTCGCGCGTGACCATGACCACGTCGGCCGCGTCGAGAAAAGAAGACATCACCCGCTCTGGCGCGGCATGCCACCAGACCGCATGGATCAGGTACTCACTGCGGACGTCCCCGCGCAGGCGCGCCTCAACATCCGGCGGCGTTCGCCGCGAGGTTGACAACAGCCAGCGCCATCCCTGCTGGCCCAGATGATTGATCGCGGCAACAAGATCCGCCCAGTCCTCCTCGGTGTAACGGTGGCTGCGCGAGTCGCCGCCGATCAGCAGCGTCGCCAGGCGCAAGCCGCCGCTTTTATCGAAAGCCTCGCGCAACGCGTTGCCCTTGCCGGCGATCTCCTTCGGGCCGATTTCGGTCAGCAGCATACCCGTGCCAATCGATGAGTGGTGGCCGGCAATCGGTTGCGGACTCAGCACGGCATCACACCACACCGCAGGAAGCGGTGCCGGGTTGCCGCAGAAAACCAATTTTGCCCCCGTTCGGCGTGCCAGACTGACAGCGTAAAAAAGGCCCCTGCCACCGCTGGTGATGATCACTTCCGCCGCTGGCGGCGGCTCGTCCGGCAGCTTGTATGCCTGCCGCAGCACTCGATCCGGCAGACCGTTTCGAGCCAATCCGCAGAATTTTCGCAACAGCGGCCGGAAGACGCCGCGCACGCGCAGGTGCACTGTGTAGACCATCCATTCCGCGCCATACTCAGCCGCAAGGGCGCGCGCCAACCCGCGCGACTGGACGAGATGACCGGGACTGCCCTCGTCGATGACGAGGATGCGGCGTATGGCGCAGGTCAAGCGCCCCGCTCCGCTGCCAGCGCTTCGGAACGCTCCCAGGCGTTGCGGATCCACGGCGTTGGCCGAATGAACTTGTAGGCTTTTTTCCACACTTTCGCAGGCCAGCGCCCTTCTACTGCCTCGTGCGGATTGGGTACGCCCGGGAACGCCACAATGCGGGCCTCGGCGGGGTGCGATGGCGTTTCCCAAAAACGCCGCGGCCATGGCGGCACGCAGTGCGTCTTGAATAGTACGCACCAGTCATCGGGCCAGAAAACCAGTTCGCGAACGGTGCGCGAAACGTAGGTCTGCGAATTGCGATAAGTCGCGAGGATCGCGTCCTGCTCGGCGATCAGGCGGCTCAGCAGGTACTCGTCGGCGCCGACGGTGAAACGGTAGACCGAGGTATTCCCGATGTTCCGGCCTGGCTGTGTCCAATTGCGCATGACGATGAAGCTCTTCTCAGGCTGGAAGCTGAAGAACTCATCCAGCGAGCCTAAGACAACCACGTCGAGGTCCAGGAACAGCCATTGCCCGGACAACCCGAACAATTGCTCGCTCGCCCCGTAAGTAGCCAGCTTGCGCCAGCCGCGCCGGTTGAACGGAGCCGGAATGGCGACCTCCGGGCAGTCGCGGCACTCGACCTCGGGACGGATGCCGGAGCGGTCGTCGGTCAGACAGACGAAACGCAGTGGGCCGGTGGTGTGGCCGCGGGCCATCGCGTAAAGCCGATTGACGTATTCGGGGCCGTAGAGTTGCCCCCACTTCATGCAGATTACCTGTTTCACCTTTTTCGACGCTCCATGATGTATTTTTTTACCGGGTTGTTCAGTTCCAGTTGTGTGCGACGAAGGACGCCCGTTTCCATAGTCCGTATGGCTGCTGCGCCACATCCTCGGGATCAGGTTTGCCGTGGAAAACGACGATCGCAGCCGAAGCTGGCAGCGGCGTATCCAGGCACGCTGGCGCCCGCAGGCCGAACCGTTCCCCTCCGAGCTTGGCGAGCAGCGGGAATGCCCGCGAGTCGAGACTCTTCTTGTACGAAACGATCTTTTCCGCGGGCAAGGTGGCCGCCTCGGGAACGCAATGGAATATCCACTCCTGATCACCGTTGCACCTTGCCATGACGCCTTCGGCATCGGTCTGGAAGCGCTCCCAAACGTGTGCGTAGGCACCGATCCGGAAACGCATCACCGAACTGTTCCACATCGGGTTGCGCGACCAGTTGCGCAGAATCAGGAAATCCCCCGGGGTGTCGTGAAGGAAATCGATGTTGCCGACGATGACCACATCCAGGTCAAGGTAGAGAAGGTGGCCATGTAACCCGAAAAAATACGGCGTAAAAAGGGAAAGCTTGTACCACCAGCCGGACAGCCCCGGCGTACAGGCAAGCGGCAGCGGTACGATGCCGGCCTCCAGCCCGTTCGAGTCTTCGGTCAGGCAATGAAAGCGGAATGGCCGGTGCAGATGCCGGCAGACCATGCGGTACAGCCGGTTGACGTACTCGGGGCCGTACTTTGTCCCCCATTTCAGGCAGACGACATTGAGCGCGTCCGGCGATTCAGCGACAGAGTGCAAACGTACCGCCTTTCTCGGGTGACGCCATCAGCAACCGGTAAGTGTCCAGCGTGTCACCCACCATATGTTCCAGCCTCAGTTGTTCCGGAAGCGGCTCAGGCCGGGAACGCGCGGCGAGGATGCCTAGACAGGTGCTCAGCAGACCTCGACGATCACCCGCTTCCACTTTCCCCGCCGGGAACATCATGGACAGAAGTTCGCCAACGCCGCCCTGCGCATAACCCGCAACTGGAACTCCTAGCGCCAGCGCTTCGAGTACGGTGCGGCCGAAGGCCTCCGGCTGCGTCGACAACGACAGTACCAGCGAGCTGACGCTGAAGATCTCCCGAAGATCGCCGCGATGGCCGGTAAAGGTGAGATCGTTCTCCAGTCCATTTTCCTTCGCCGCAGCTTCCAGCTCAGCCAGATAGGGATGATGGCGCGCCTCAGCCTCGCCTACCACGACACCGTGGATATCCGGCACGCGCGCCTTCAGTTCAGCCAGCAGCCTGATGAAGTCGTGATGTCCTTTCAGCCTCGTGATCCGGCCCGGTAGAACGATCAACCGCTTGCCTGCGAATTGCGGCCAATCGGCCAGCCAGTCTTGCAGCCACTCGGAGGACGGGCGAAAGTCCGGACGATAGAGCGCCGGATCAATGCCGCGCGGGATCACGCGCAAAGCCGAGTGGTTCCACGATTGGTAGTTTTCGCGCAGGTAATCGGCAATCGACACCGAGACGGCGATCACCTTTTCGCCGCGCGCCATCACCGCGCTGTAGAAACCCACCGAGTAATAGCCATGAACGGTGGTTACAAGCCGCGGACGCCTGCCCGGTGCCATGCCCCGCCAAGCGAGATAACAGATCCAGGCGGGAAGACGGGAGCGCACGTGCAGCACGTCTACTCGTTGTTCTTCGAGAAATCGCCGCAACGGGCCGATCAGGCGCAGCGTGCGCAGCGATTTCCTTCCCACCGGCATGGCGAAATGCTCGGAGCCCTCGCGCTCAAGTTGCTCGACCATGCGGCCGCCCGCCGACATCACCAGCGAGCGATGGCCCTGACGGGCAAGATGCTCCGCCACCTCCAGCGTGCCACGTTCGACGCCACCGCCTTCGAGAGCAGGGAGAACCTGCAATACGGTCAGACGTTGGGATACCAAAATTGCTTGATCCACTTCGCACAACGTGCGGCTTCGTTGATTTGTTCAGACAGGCGCGGCAAGGTTTGACCCGGTTGCCAGTTGCGAAAACGGGTTACCCACCCGGACTGAACCAGGCGCTCCAGGCCTCGGGCGACGCGACTGGATTGACGCGGCTGCAGGTCGAAAACGCCGACGCCCGAACCGGACGTAAGGGCCTCATAGACCATCGAGACACTGTCCGGTGTTACCCATACCTGCCCGGCATGCGCCATGACCGTGTGCAGCCATCCCTGCGCCGTCTGCTGGAAAGGAATGACGTCGAGGTTGGAATACGTCTGCGTCAGGCCGTTAAGCGCGTCGAGCAGCGATACCGGCGTACGTGGCGACGTGGTCAGCGTCCAGCGCACCTGCGGCGTGCTCTCGAGCAGCCTGGAAACACCGATCAGTATTTCTCCATCGTGCCATTCATAGTGGCGCGAGACGCCGCCTAGCAGGATCAGTCCGACGTTCGGATCGGTATCGGCGGAACACTGCATGGTGTTCAGCGCGCCTTGTGTCAGCACCACCCTTTGGGACGGGGCCACCCCGTCGTGCAACGGAATAAGGCATAGATCGAAGAGCCAGCGCGGCAGGGTCGGCTTCATCAATACGACTGTCTTGCCGCCACGCGCGCGGCGAGCGGCCAGGATGTTGAGGTGCGTCGCGTGACCGGCCCCGATGATCAGATCAGGCGCCGGGCTGTTGTCACCAGGCGGATAGCTGCCGCTGACCAGATCTGCCAACGCCCGTGCTGTGGGCACCGCCTTGAACTCGATCTCCTCGATCGGCAACTCGTCACGCAGCGCCTGGATCAGGCCTCTGATCTGCTGGCGATGGCCGGGTTTTCCGTCGGTGATGCTCCAGATTACGTAGGGGCGAGAATTCTCGTTCATACCGTTAGCGCTCCAGTTTGCGTCGTGGCGATTGCACGACTGCGCCTACGGATTCTGAGAATTTTTTGTGACGAAACGGTTACCGCGAAATTATCGGAAGGTTACGTCATCCGAGGATTGCGAAATCGTCGATGGGGATACCTCCCCCTCACCCGAGCTGCCCAGAACTCAAGCAGTGGCGAAAGATCGTGCCGGTTGGTACGTAATGCGGAAATCCGTGGCGATACGCCGCCATGCTTCGGATTCGTCGGTGAGAGCGGCGGTACTTAGCGGATTGGTATCCAGCCATGTATCGGACAACTCGATCTCGTAACCGGCGCCAGCGTGCAGGCCAATTCGTTTGACCCGTATTTCTGGAAGCGGCTGGTCATCGCGGGAACGACGCAACAAGACAGCGAGCCGCAGACAGAAAACCAGGTCCCACAAAGTATCACCCTTAGGCAACCTTTCTAGCTTCTCCAACTTGCCGCGCTGTCCGAGAACGATCCATGCGAGTCGCGCCTTGTCCTTGTTCGAAAAGCCAGGCATATCGGCCGCCCCGAGGATGTAGGCACCATGTTTGTGATAACCACCGTGGGCTACCGTCAGGCCGATCTCGTGCAGCATTGCAGCCCATTGCAGGAAGCGTCGGGCGTTTTCGTGTACCTGTTTCGCTTTCGTGGCGACTCCATCGTGCTCCCCATGCAACTGCTTGAGGAACGCCATCGCCGTCTGCTCTACTCGCTCGGATTGAAGCGAGTCAGCATGGTAGCGACGCTTGAAATGGCGCACAGTCGTATCGCGCATATCGCGCTGATGGAAGCGACCGAGGAGGTCGTAAAGCACGCCGAGACGCAAGGCGCCGCCGGTATGGTGCATCTTCTCGATGCCCAATTCGGAAAAGATCGCGCACATGATTGCAACAGCGCCCGGAAGGACCGGCAAGCGTTCCAGCGGCAGGTTGCGGAGTTGCAGACGATCAAGCGAACCCGCCTCAATCATCGTATTGCGCAGGGCTTCGAGTCCGTGCCGGGTGATACCGCCAACGCCGCCTGGATTCAGTTCGTTCGCTTCCAGCAGGTCTGCGATCGCATGAGACGATCCCGATGAACCAGTAGCCTCGCTCCAGCCGACCTGCCCATACGCCCCGGCGATGCCTTCGAGTTCCAGTCCCGCCGACATTTCTGCCTCACGGAAGCACTTCTTGTCCAACGTGCCGCCCGGGAAAAAGCGCATCGAATAGTTGACGCACCCCATATGCAGAGAATCCATCAGCACTGGCTTCGCCTGACGGCCGATAACGAGTTCTGTTGACCCGCCGCCAATATCAACAACCAGGCGCTGTCCATCGGACGGTGGCAACGAGTGCGATACACCGATGTAAATTAGCCGCGCCTCTTCACGTCCGGCGATGATTTCGATGGGGAAACCCAACGCATCTTCGGCCTTCGAGAGAAAATCATGTGCATTGCGGGCGACGCGCAACGCACTGGTTCCAACCACGCGCACGCTGCTGGCATCGAACCCGCGCAGGCGTTCACCAAAGCGGCTCAACGCAGCCAACGCACGCTGCTGTGCCGGCTCATCGAGCCGTTTGTCAGGCGTTATCCCGGAGGTAAGGCGTACCGGCGCCTTGATTGAGTCCATCGGGTAAATCTGATCATCGATGACACGACCGATCTGCAACCTGAAACTGTTTGAGCCGAGATCAACAGCGGCAAAATGCTCAAATTCATAGGAGTCCGCAGCTTCGTTGGAGTTGCCGACTACCCGTAACATTGATACCCCTTTCGTTATTCTTTTTTGGGTTACTCGAAGGACATGACACTTCTAGATGTTTACCTGACCTCAATTGTAATCCCCCTGAGTTACAAAGAAGTGACAACAGCGTTGCCGGCACCGGTTTTTCACGAGTACCCAAGCCCTTTGATTCGATGAAGAGCTGGAGATGTAGTTCGACGACAAGCGTCTGAACTACATCTCGCAACTGCTCAGCCACGTGCCCAACAACGAATACGAGTGCGACCACGTTCCACGCGAAAATTTCGTACCGGCCGTCTATTGATCCGTTGCACCTTATCTGCAGCCCTCCCCGGATTGGCAGCATAGGGCGGAACCAATAATAAATCTGAAACTTGCCGGTTCTAGACTGAGTGTTTTATTACTTTTGACATACCCCCAACATGAACATTCGAGAGAGCGTCCGGTTAAAGATTCTCGCAGCCATTGTTCCCGCACTACTCGTCACCCTGGTGGCCATGGCCTTTGCTCTTTATCAGCTTCACTCGGTCTCCAACGGTTTTATCCGCTTCATTGAGGAGGATGTCACGAAGCTGTATGAGTACGGCAATATGTACGAGGGCGCGATCAACGGTGGCCTGGCGATCCGAAATTTGATCCTCGATCCCAAAGACGCCGCTGCGAAAGACAACCTCGCACAGGCAAATACGGTATTCAAGGGAGCACTCGATCGGGTCGCCGCGATGGCCGAGAAGGACTCGGAGGATGCCGAGCTTCTTGGCAAGATTGAAGGACGGCGGGAAATGCTGCAGGACTTGCGCGAAATGTACGTGGAAATCGCCGGAACGCTGGCGGATACAGGGGAACGCTTCGTTCGCGAGGAGGCCCCCTTGTGGCGCGACGTAAAAAGCGACTTGGGAACGCTGCACCAAGACGAGTATCAACGCTTTTCCGACATAAAGAATGAAATGGTCGCGCGCGCCAACACCGCGTTGCGAATCAGCATCGGCCTGTCCATCGTCGCGCTTTTGCTTGGCGGGATTCTGATCCTGTTCATTCTTGGACGGGTTCGCCGATCGCTGGTCGCTCTGCGTGATTCCATGCATTCGATTTCGGAGGGACACGCCGATCTGACGGCGCGCATCGAGGTTGGCAGCGAAGACGAGATCGGCCAGACCTCGCGGGCATTCAACAGTTTTCTGGAGAAGCTTCACAGCCTGGTTGGCGAGGCTCAAAGCGGCGTGGGCAAGGTGGCGGCGGAAATCAATCTTGTCAGCGCCCATATCCACGAGGTAACGCATGCCTCCAATACGCAGAGCAGTTCGGCGGGCCAGGCGTCGTCCTCGATGCAGCAACTTAATGTGCATATCGCCTCGGTGGCGGAAACAGCGGCCGATGTCCGCAATCTGGCAAAGGAAAGCGTGGTGCGGACGCAGTTCAGCGACCAGCAGATGGTCGAGTTGACCGGCCAGATCGAGCAGGTGCAGATCGCCATCAACCACATTGAGGCCACGATCAGTACTTTCCTGAAGCACACGGCAGAAATCACCAGCATGACCGGCCAAGTGCGGGAAATCGCCGAGCAGACCAACCTGCTGGCGCTGAATGCGGCCATCGAAGCGGCTCGTGCAGGGGATCAGGGGCGCGGGTTCGCGGTCGTTGCCGATGAAGTACGCAAACTGGCGGAAAAGTCTGGCGAGTCGGCAAGCAGTATCAAGTCGATTACCAAGGTGCTGGAAGAACACTCGGGCAATGTCACCGTGGCCATCCAGAATGGAAACCAGGCAATCACCAGCAGTGCCGCCCGTCTGGCAGAAGCACGAAAGGCGCTGGAAGACGCCAAGCAGTCGACCGAACGGTCCGGCAGCGGCGTCGACCGAATCGTCGATTTCGTCAACGAGCAACTGGGCTCAATACCCGGGACGCCGTACAGCAAATCTTCGCAGCGATCAAATCGATCGATGGCATGGCGTCACAACTGGATGGCTCGTTCGCACGCTTCCAGACCTGATCGTTCGGAACGAATCAAGCAACTCTTGATCTATCGAATATTCGTCATTCCAGCGAAGGCCGCAAGAATAGGGAAAATTCAACGAACCAAACCCCGGCCTTTGTCTTGTTGGCAAATGATGAAGCATTCCCGACAGGAGCAACGGCAGTCGCCGGAGAAATTGGCCAAGCGGATCGGGCTATATTTTTCCAGCGCACGCTGGACCCGGTGGTCAGAAGATCTGCTGGAAGCAGTCGAGTCTTTCAGCCACCCCTCTGCCACACGGGTGACTTACCTATCGCAATGGCCACCATCGGCCGGAACTGGCCTGAAGAATGGTGCCCGGGACGGGAATCGAACCCGTACAGCCAAATAGCCGAGGGATTTTCATCACACCACGGCTTTCGCCGCCAGTTTTTCCACTGTTCGTGCGCTGGACTATGCCTTCACCTTGGCGCTTCACGCTGTAGGTGCCCCCCGTCTAGTCTCTACACCTTCCCTTTTCAGGGCTTGGCTCGGCGTTGCCTCGGCGTCATTTAAGCGGCGCCAGGGGGTTCGCCGAGTTTGAGGGGATTCACACGGGCGTTTTCACTTCCCGGTGCTCAAATCTAAGTCCCTTGTGTCTACCAATTTCACCACCCGGGCACGGGCAGAGCGCAATTCTACCCGATACTGGTCTTACGAATGTTAACTCGATTCAATCCCTCAATTGAAATAGGCTGATTGGTCGTCAAAGCTCATCGAATGGAATTGGAATCTTTCGTTCGCCCAATCATCCTCGCCCCTTAAAATCTCATGCAGTTTTTCAGTTGTTGCCCGGCGTTTTCTGCTGGTAGCTGCCATCGCCTCCGAGTGAGCGACGCTCCGTCTCCACACGTAAATGCCTGTATGGCGCCAACGATCATGGATTTGGCTCTTCCAATCATGTCCAGCGCAGGCAACATTTTCAGCGGGTAGTGGCGGGAGACTCGAGTACTTCGCGGATTCCTGCGTACAGGCTATCCTCAACCGGAACGAAGCGCTCGGCGTTCATCGCTGA
>QKII01000384.1 GCA_003249625.1 Propionivibrio sp.
GCGGCGCGCGACAGCGGTTTCCTGCAACTGCATTGCGCGACCTGTCAGGAGGTGCTGGACAGCGTCCTTATCGCCTTCCGATTGGCGGAACACCAGAACGTCAGACTACCGGTCCTCGTCAATCTGGACGGGTTCTACCTCTCGTTCACCCGCGAGCCAGTGCTGCTGCCAAGCGCGGAGCAGGTTGCACAATTCCTGCCGCCGTTCGCGCCGAAATACCTCGGCTTCCGCGCCGGTCAGGCTGTGGCCGAAGGGGCGGCGGTACTCGGCAGCGCCGCGTACAGCTACTTCCGCTACCAGTCGCACCTTGCCGCGCTCGCCGCGCAGCAGGCGTTCGAGGCGGTCTGCCTGGACTTCGGCAAGATTTTCGAGCGTACGTATTCCGCGGTGGATGCCTATCGCATGGAGGATGCCGACGATGTCTTCGTGATGATAGGCAGCTTCGCAACCAAAGCCATGGAGGCCGTCGACAGTCTGCGTGACGCCGGCCGACGCGTTGGGCTGCTGCGCCCACGCTTGATCCGCCCGTGGCCAGAAGCCGATTTTCAACGCTGGCTGCTCGGGCGACGGACGGTTCTGGTGGTCGACCAGAACCTGTCGATGGGCAAGGGCGGCGTGCTGGCCACGGAACTGGCGTCCAGTCTTTACGGACATCCCGGCGCCCCGCGCCTGCTCAGTTTCATCGGCGGACTCGGCGGCCGCGACATCGGCGCCGAGGAATTCTACGAAATGGCGGCTATCGCAGTGAAAAGCGCCGAAACCGACACCACACCCCAGCCCCGCCTGCTTTACACCGCCGACGAACTCCGCGAGGTGCACAAGCTTCAGGCAATAGCACATTATGGCCCTCGCCGCCCGGGAGAACCGCGATGACTGACTCGGCCTTCGCCCATCTGAAAAATCTGCCGAAGGCGCGCCAACTGGCGGGAGGAACACCGATGTGCGCAGGATGCGGCGGGCTGCAGGTGTTGCACCAGGTGCTGGATGTCCTCGGTGAAAACACGGTGGTGGTCAACGCCGCCGGCTGCATGACGCTGCTCGCCAACTATCCGTACACGCCATTACACGGTTCCTGGCTTTACACCGCGATGGCCTCGGCGCCTGCTGGCGCACAGGGCGTGCGCGACGCGCTCGACATCCTCCGCGACCGCGGCATGCCGCCTGAGCAGGATCTCACGGTCGTCGTCCTGTGTGGGGACGGCGCTGCCGGCGGCATCGGCCTGTCCGCCGCCTCGGCGGCCATCGAGCGCGGACTCGACTTCATCTATCTCGTTTACGACAACGAGGGCTATGGCAATACCGGCCAACAACAATCTGCCTCGACGCCGCACGGCGCGCGCACCGCCACCTGCCGCGATTTGCGAGGCTGGAAAAAGGACCTGTTCGCCATCTGGACCGCGCACCGCCCGTCCTACGCCGCAACCGTGATCGGAAGCGAACCGCTCGATCTGGCACGCAAGGTGGAAAAAGCAGCGGCGCTGAAAGGATCGCGTCTGCTCCTCGCCCTCGCGCCCTGTCCGACAGGCTGGAACTTCGACCCGGCGGAAACCGCCGAAATCGGTCGTCTGGCAATCAGGACAGGAATCTGGCCGCTGAAGGAATACGCCGATGGCCACGTGACGCACACCCGTGCGCCGCACGACCGATTACCTGTGGAGGACTACCTGAGCCAGCAGGGACGCTTCCGCCACCTGTTCGAACCACGGCGCGATGTTACCCAGCTTGCTGAAATCCAAATGGCAGTCGACGCCTACTGGAGCGAAAACGCAGGATGAAAAGCCAGGCCGGAAGCGGGCCGGAAGCGGCCCAAGGAATCACAGCCTCGCCAACTGGGCGACAAGGCCGCGATCGGCTGACAGCGCCCGCCCCTTCTCGCGGAAGCGCCGATTCTTTTCGGCCATGGAAAGCGGCGCTGGCTTGGGCGCCGCTGCGGCGTGCCCTACTGCATAAACGGCCGCCATCGGCCCAGCACGGTTCCGCGCCCAGTCGGAAACATGAATCCGCTTCTGCTTGACCAGAATCTCCATGTAGCGCGCATTCTTGATCGTGTTCGGCGACAACCCGGTCACCTCCGCCGTCTGCCGGTA
>QKII01000363.1 GCA_003249625.1 Propionivibrio sp.
GGCCGGTCAGGTCGTCGAACATTATCTTTTCCACACGCTGCTTGCGCGCTTGCTGGATTCGATCCGCGTGGAAAATCACATGCGACTTACGCAAATGGAAAACGCCCTGCAGCATCTCGGCCGCAATCGCGAAGAACTGGAGCGTCAGCGCAACAGGCTGCGGCAGGAGGAAATCATCGAGGAAATCGAGTTGATCGCCCAGGCGCGCACCGAGAATTGATCCCGCCGCCTCCACATACGAGGATAGCTGACGGAGGTACTTTTCCACCTATTCTCTGGGCTTTTGCGCTTGTCTCTTGGCAAGCGACGCGGCGTCGTTCATGGGTGACCGCATCGGCCCTCAACGCAAATTCAAGCCACATTCTCACGTCGTCGACTTTGGAAACAGCCGACGGATAAAAAACAAATGTGTCGTGCGCAGCGTCAGATAGCCAATGAAGCCGTTGGCGCCCACGAAAACGGGGATGGCCAACACTTGTGCCGAAGGCACACCGGCCAGCGCCAGTTTCATCCCGCACACCGTGGCGGAGGCGATACCGAAGGTATAGGCCCAATACGAGGGAGCGAAAGGTTGTTCGCCCAGCCAGGCTCCCAAGCGGATCCCCAAAAACAACTGAAACAGGCCGTATCCCCAGAGCATCAACAGCCAATGGTCGCCACTGCCGGGTGACAGCATCAGCCAGGCCATGGCACATACCACCGGCGGCGCGAACTGGATCCCGAGCAACGGCCGCTGCATTACCGGCACGCTGTTGTGTTGCCACAGACGCTGGATGATCAGCGATTCAAGGGCCAGCCAGGAAAACAGACCAGCCCCCAGGAACAGCCAGCCCCAATCGGCATGCCCCAGAGCACCCAATGCAGCAGCGCTGGTGAAGTTGCCGGCCACAGTTGGCAGATACAAGGTTGGCAGAGTGTCGTGAACATCCCGCCCGCCTTTCCATAACGAGCCGGTATGCCAGAGTGAAAACGCCAGGTGACCACCGATTCCCAATACCGTCAGTGACCAGGCAACAATGCGGGAATAGGGCAAGACCGCCAGAACGATCAGCAGGGTCGAGATAGCCAGCAACGCCGGGGTACTGCCCTGCACGGGATGCAGGAACTCATTGCGTACGTCGCCCGGGTGACGTACAGCTTGCTGCAAATAGGCGATGAACAAGGCGGCCCACACCAATCCGGCCAGCAACAATACCCCTTCGCCAATCAGCGGCGGCATACCCCAGAGCTTGCTGGCCAGACGCCACGCCTGCCCCAGTCCGGAAAGCCCCAGCACCATGCCGAAAAAGGATGCTGGAAGACTAGTACGCGCCATGCTTTTGTCCCGATAAAACGCGAATGTGAATGTGGAAGTGCCTCACGCCAGAAACAGGCGCGCGACCGCCGCTGGATTCGAGGGGAAGTAGAGATGCATGTAGCTCGCCGTCAGCCGTTGATGGCGATAGACGGCTTCGCCAGGACGGCCGTCGGCGCGCGTGGTGATGCACAACGGCTCGATCCCGGTCTCGGCGCGTGAGTAATGAAACGCATGACCGCGCAACGTGCCTTCCGGCAGCGCGGCCTGCTGCATGCCGAGCCCGGCCAGCCGCTTCTGCATGACCACCTTGCCCGGAAGAAGGCCGGCGAGCGGCGATTCGTCGCCGTCCACGCCGGCCATCGATTCGAACAGGGCCATCATGCCGCCGCATTCGGCGAGCAGCGGCTTGCCGGCGTCGACATGCGCGGCAAGCGCTGCCCACAAGGTACGGTTGGCGGCAAGCGCAGGCCCGTGCAGTTCCGGGTAACCGCCCGGCAGCCAAACGGCGTCACAAGGCGGCAGCATGGCATCCTTGAGCGGAGAAAAATAGACGAGCGTCGCACCGAGCCGCTGCAGGCAATCGACGTTGGCCGGGTAGAGGAAGCAGAACGCGGCATCCTGGGCGACGGCGATCGTCTTGCCCGCGAGAAGCGGCGTGATGGCCGGTGGCGGCGCCTCCTTGAACTCGACCGGCGGTGGCAGTTGTGCGGCAGCAGTCGTCGCCAGCCGGTCGGCCATGCGGTCGATGCGCTGAGAGAGGCCATCGATTTCGGCGGCGGGCAGCAGACCAAGGTGGCGTTCCGGCATCGCGGCTTCGGCGTCGCGCTGCAAGGCACCGTACCAGGCAATATCGGGCGGCAAGCTCTTTTCGAGCAACTCGGCGTGGTACGGACTACCGACGCGGTTGGCAAAAGCGGCGTTCAACGGCGTGCCGGGGCGGTAGTTCTTCAGGCCGTAGGCGATGGCGCCAAAGCTGTTGGCCATCGACGCGCCGTCGATCACGGCGAGAATCGGCAGGCCGAGCTTTCGCGCCAGTTCAGCAGCGGACGGTGTCCCGTCGTAGAGGCCCATGACCCCTTCGACGAGGATCAGGTCGGCCTCGCGCGCGGCTTCGGCCAGGCGCCAGGCGATGTCATCCTCGCCGCACATCCACAGATCGACGTTCTGGCACGGCGCGCCGCTGGCTATGGCGTGAATCTGCGGGTCGAGAAAATCGGGGCCGCACTTGAAGACGCGCACCTTGCGGCCGAGTCGGGTGTGCAAGCGTGCCAGCGCGGCGACGACGGTGGTCTTGCCTTGGCCAGACGCCGGCGCGGCAACGAGAAAAGCAGGGCATGAAGACACGATTACCACTCCAGTCCGGGCATGGCTTTGATGCCTGCCTTGAATGCATGTTTGACCATCGTCATGTCGGTGACGGTATCGGCGGCAGCAACGAGCGCGTCCGGCGCGGCGCGGCCCGTGATGATGACGTGCTGCATTGCGGGACGTTTCGCCAGCACGTCGAGTACCGCCTTCAAGTCCAGCCAGCCGTACTTGAAGGCGTAGGTCATCTCGTCCAGCACGACGAGGCCGAATTCCGGATCGTCGAGATAGCGACAGGCGATTTCCCACGCCGCCTGCGCCGCGGCAACATCGCGGTCGAGGTTCTGAATTTCCCAGGTAAAGCCCTCGCCTGTCACGTGCCAGTGCAATTTTTCCGGATCGGCTGCCTGCTTGAAGAAGGCTTCCTCGCCGGTATCCGTGCGTCCTTTGACGAACTGGACGACGGCGACCTTCATGCCGTGGCCGAGCGCCCGGGCGACGACGCCGAAGGCGGCCGACGATTTCCCCTTGCCGGTGCCGGTATTTACGACAAGTACGCCGCGCTCCTGTTGCGCGGCGGCAATCGCCTCGTCGACCACAGTCTTCTTGCGCGCCATGCGCTGGGCGTGGCGTTCTTCCTTGGTGCTTTCGTTCATGGTGTTCACTTCGGCAGGAAACTCATCTGGCCCTCGCACTCGACGGCCAGCATCGGGTAGTCGTAAAGCGCCGACAGGCGCTCGGCAGTCAGCATGGTCCGGGCCGGACCGCTTTCGGTCAAGCCGTCCCCATGCACGAGCAGCACGCGGTCGCAAAAACGCCAGGCCAGCGCCGGTTCGTGCAGCACCATCGCCACGGCCGCGTCGTTTTCGCGCGCGGCCTTGGCGAAGAGTGCAAGCATGGCGATCTGGTGCTTGAGATCGAGGTAGGCGATCGGCTCGTCGAGCAGGAATAGCGGCGGCTCCTGCGCCAGCAGCGTGGCAATCGCCAGCCGTTGTCGTTCTCCCCCGGACAATGTCTGGATGTCGCGCTGCTCGAAGTCGGCGAGATCGACGGCGGCCAGCGCGGCGCGGACGATCTTCGCGTCCTTGGCAGACTCCCAACCCCAGCGATCGAGATGCGGGTGGCGACCGACGAGCGCGGTTTCCAGCACGGTCGAGGCGAAGGCATCACCGCGCGACTGAGGCAACCAGCCACGGAGCAGTGCGCTCTGACGCGCGCCGAGATCCGCATAGGTTGTCCCGTTGATCCGCACCAACCCAGCCTCGGGACGTCGCAAACCGGCAAGCACGGAAAGCAGCGTCGACTTGCCGGCGCCGTTGCGGCCAAGAATGGCCAGCCGTTCTCCGGGGTAAAGCGTCAGATCAAGATCACGACAGAAGGTGCGCTGGCCAATTGACACGCCAAGCTTGCGCGCTTCGAGCAAAGGCAAGTCGGTCCGCATCTCAACCGCTCCGCCGTGCATCGCGCGCCAGCAGGAAAAGGAAGACCGGCACGCCGATCAATGCCGTCAACACACCGACCGGCAGTTGCTGCGGCGCGATCACCGTGCGCGCCAGCGTGTCGGCGATCACCAGCAGGCTACCGCCTGCCAATGCCGACGCAGGCAGGAGCAGTCGCTGGTCATTACCCGCGGCCAGCCGTACAAGGTGAGGTACGACCAACCCGATGAAGCCGATCGACCCGGCCTGCGTTACCGCCGCTGCCGTCGCCAGCGAGGCGACAAGATAGACGCCGCGCCTTAGCCGGCCGACCTGCACACCGAGCGCCTGCGCCAGATCGGCACCACGGGTCAGCAGGTTCAATTCGCGCGCGAACGGAAGGGTGATGAAGAGCACGGCGACGAGCACGCCGAGCGCCCAAAAGGGACTCATCGCCTGTGAAAGATCGCCCATCAGCCAGAAGAGCATGCCGTGCAGCTTGTGGTCTGGGGCAACGGAGAGAATCAGCGCGACGATTGCGCCACAGCCGGCGGCAACGATGACACCGGTCAGCAGCAGGCGCGACTGCGTCCAGCTGCCGTCGCCGTGCGCCAGACCGAAGACGACGAGCATCGCCGCCAGCGCGCCGGCGAACGACGCGCCACCAATCGCCGCCGCTCCGGCGCCAAACAGGATGGCGAGAATCGCACCGACACCCGCCCCCCCCGAGATGCCCAACACGTACGGATCAGCAAGCGGGTTGCGGAGCAGCACTTGCAACAATGCCCCGGCGAGAGCCAACAAGCCGCCACAGGCAAAGCCGGCCAGCGCGCGCGGCAAGCGCAGGCTGCGCACGACCTCGCTGTGTACGCTCCCCGTGCCGTCGAACAGGGCGGACAACACCTCCTGCTGGGAAATGTGAATGCTTCCCGCCCCCAGCGCCAAGAGAACGCTCGCCAGCGCCAGCACGGCGAGGGCGAGGAGAATCAGCAGGGCGCGGCGACGGGAGGGCATGGAGGCTTACTTCGGTTGATAGCGGACACCGACAAAGGCATTGAAACCGCCCGTATTGTAGCCACGCACGGTTTCGTAGTCTTTGTCGAACAGGTTGTTGATCCGGCCTTCGATCGACACCTCTTTACTTAGTGCGTAACGCGCCGTCAGGTTGATGAGACTGTAGCCCCCCATCTCGCCGGTTTCGCTATTGGTGTTGTAGCGCCTTCCAATGCCGACCCATTCGACACCGCCATCCCATGCGCCCCAGCGCCGCGAAACGGCGAGCGTCGCCTTGTCGCGGGCGCGTCGGCCAAGTCGCAGGTCCGTGTCTTCGTTGCGCGCATCGAGCCAGTCATAGGCAGTACGCAGCGACCAGTCGCCGAACTGTCCGGCATAGGCCAGCGTCACACCCTCCATCCGCGCGCTCGAAATGTTCTCGTAGGTCCACGTGCTCATCGAAAAATCTATCAGGTTCTCGATCTTGTTCAGGTACCAGGTTGCCGAGGCGGTATGGTTGCCACGTTCCCAGATCAGCGCGGCCTCGCGGTTCCTCGCCTCCTCCGGCTTGAGGTTCGCATTGCCGTACCACGACGAAAAGAGCTGGTACAGGCTCGGCGCCTTGAACGCTGTCCCATAGCTGGCCTGTGCGCGTAGCGTATCGGTCAGCTGATAGCCGTAGGCCAACGCGTAGGTTCCTTTCTCCCCGAACTCGGAATGGTCGTCGTGACGTGCGCTCAGCTGCCAGCTGTGATTGCCAAGGTGCGCCGTCCAGCCGGCGAGCAGTGAATCGGTGGTCTGCTCCGCCGTAGCCAAATAGTTGTCGTCCGGCGTCGCTGTCTGCTTCAGCCGCTCGACCGCCAGCAAGCCCGTTCCGAGCGGCAGCTTGATGTCGTTCTGCCAGGTCGTCTGGCTGTTCTTCGTCCGCAGCCAGTCGCCGTCCGGCGACCATGAGGAATACGACTTCTGGTAATCGACGGCTTCACCGTAAAGCAGCTTGCTCGTCCACGCATCGGTCAACCGGTTGCGCGTGAATACCTGCCACTGCTGCGTTTCGAACTCGACACGATCATCGAAATTGCCGTTGGCCGGTGTATTGCCGCTGTCGTAGTGCGTGGTACCCGTGTTCTGCCGGAACTTGAAACCGAGTTCGTGCCCCGTGGCCGGCAGGAACGAGAGCGACGCGGCACCGCCGGAATTGCGGTAACCATCGTTGTCGGCATCCTTGTTCGAAGCATGCTTTTGCGCCGAAAAACCATCCGACGACTGATGGTTGCCCTCGAGGCGGAAGCGCCACTGCTCGTTGCCTCCTGACAGGCCGGCACTTGCCTGCCACGTGTTGTGCGTGCCGTAACCAGCGAAGGCATCGGCCTTCAGCCCTTGCGTACCGCCGCGCGTGAAAATCTGGATAACCCCACCAATCGCATCCGCTCCATACAAGGCCGAGGCCGGCCCGCGCAGGATCTCGATCCGCTCGACGTTGGCCAACGGCAGGAAGCGCAGCGGTGAACCGGAGAGATCGACCGAATTTAGCGGCACGCCATCGACCAGCACCTTGGTCTGTTCGGGCCGTGCGCCGCGCACATAAAAACTCGTTGATGTACCCGGACCGCCCGAACTCGACATCTGGATTCCCGGCTGCCGGGCGAGCAGGTCGGCGATGGACTCCTGACCACTGGACTCGATCGCCTCGCGGTCGATGACGGTCACGTCGGAGAGCAGTTCGTTGGCGCGCGTGGCCTGCCGGGTAGCGGTCACAACAACGACAGGGGCTTCGGATTCGGCAAGAACGGATTGCGGGAAAGCGGCGAGCAGCGCCAATGCGCCGGCCGTAAGGGCGGATCTGGATTGCATTCGATATCTCCATCGAACCGGCACACGTCCCCGCATACCGGCGGAAAAGTAAAAGAAAGACGCCGACGGAGAAAAAAACGAACCCGGACCCGATGTAAACGGGATGTCCGTGCCAGCCTCCCCGCGGCACTTTCCACCTTTGCGCACAGGCCGGTATCCGGGCTCACGAGTCTTGATGCACCGCCTTCCCAGGCTTTCGCCCAGTGGCATTTCGATGCATCCACACTCGCTTACCGTTGCGGGGGCAGCACAGGCCTTGCGTCGCAAAAACACCGACGCGCACCTGTTTCCCGTTCAACCACCAGTGGAGAATCCACTTGGCGGCACCTTGCGCTACTGATTCCCGTTCCACGAAGAAACGGAAGTGGCGATTATACTGCACGCCGTCACTGCTTCACGAAAGTGGACGGAGTAGACAAATCACCTTTAGACTCCGCGCTTGTTCCTTGACTTGATTCGTTTTCGAAAACTATAGTCCGCCCATGCTCAACGAATTCAATGCGCTCGAAAGCAAAATCGCACAGACGGTAGCCCTCTGCCGCTCGCTGCGGGAGGAAAACACGCAACTGCGCCAGCAGCTCGCCGCCGCGGAGGCAGAAAAGAAACGCCTGGCCGAACGCATGGACACCGCGCGCGAGCGGCTCGAACAGCTTGCGCAACGATTGCCCGAAGGCGAAACCACCGCCCCCTGAGTCCGCCCATGCCCAACGAAAACCATTATCTCGACATCACCCTGCTCGGCAAGGAATACCGGGTCGCCTGCCCGCCCGAGGAACGTGACGCTCTGCAGAACGCCGTCGCCTACGTCGACAACCGGATGCGCGAAATCGCCGAGAAGACGCACAGCAACATCGCCGAACGGATCGCCGTGATGGCTGCCCTCAACATCGCCCACGAATTCCTCGCACAGGAGCGTGCGCCGGCGGTTTCTCCGTCCGAATCGCGGGCAGCCGGGGGGGTGGACATCGACGCGGCAAAGGGTAGAATCGCCGACATGGAAGCACAACTTGACGCGGTGCTCGCACCACAAGACAAGTTGCTTTGAGCTTCCGCCAGTTGTTCCCTGCAGTGTTCGTCAAGGCCATAGATTCCTTGAACCAATGCTAAATTGGCATCGGTAGCTGACCAAAAACTGCTGTTGTGTTCGCCCCTCCGTCGGGTGGACCTGATGCGG
>QKII01000392.1 GCA_003249625.1 Propionivibrio sp.
GCACCCCGTGCTGGCCGACAGCCACACCGTGAGCAAGGACGGCCTGACCTACACGATCAAGCTGAAGTCGGGCATCAAGTTCCATGACGGTACGGACTTCAACGCTGCCGCCGTCAAGGCCAACTTCGACCGCGTCACCAACCCTGACAACAAGCTGAAGCGTTATACGCTGTTCAACCGTATTGCCAAGACCGACGTGGTCGACGCGAACACCGTGCAGTTCACCCTGAAGGAGCCGTTCTCGCCGTTCATCAACGTGCTGGCACACCCGTCGGGCGTCATTATCTCGCCGGCCGCACTGCAGAAATACGGCAAGGAAATTGCCTTCCATCCGGTCGGCACCGGTCCGTTCGTTTTCGACGAGTGGAAGCAGACCGACTACCTGAAGGTCAAGAAATTCGACGGCTACTGGAAGAAGGGCCTGCCGAAGGTCGATGGCCTGACCTGGAAATCGGTTGTCGACAACAACACCCGTGCCACGGTCATGCAGACCGGCGAAGCGAGCTTCGCCTTCTCGATGCCCTTCGAACAGGCCGAGCAGCTGAAGAAGAATCCGAAGATTGACGTGATCGCCGGACCGTCGATCATCGCCCGTTTCCTGACGATGAATACCCGGCAGAAGCCGTTCGACAACGTCAAGGTACGCCAGGCGATCAACTACGCGATCAACAAGGAAGCGCTGGCCAAGGTCGCCTTTGCCGGCTATGCCGTTCCCGCTGAAGGCGTGGTACCTGCTGGCGTGGAATACGCCGAGAAATTCGGTGCCTGGCCGTACGATCCGGCCAAGGCCAAGCAACTGCTGGCGGAAGCGGGCTACCCGAACGGTTTCGAGACGACGCTGTGGTCGGCGTACAACCACACGACGGCCCAGAAGGTCATCCAGTTCGCCCAGCAGCAACTGGCCCAGGTCGGCATCAAGGCACAGATCCAGGCGCTGGAAGCCGGTCAGCGCGTCGAGCGTGTCGAGAGCCAGCCGAACCCGGATACAGCCCCGGTACGCATGTATTACGCCGGCTGGTCGTCCTCGACCGCTGAAGCCGACTGGGCACTGCGTCCGCTGCTCGCCTCCGAGGCTTTCCCGCCGAAAATGTTCAACATCGCGTATTACAAGAACGACCTCGTCGACAACAACATCGCCAAGGCGCTGAACACGACCGACGCAGCCGAAAAGGAAAAGCTCTACAAGGCCGCCCAGAAGCAGATCTGGGAAGACGCGCCGTGGGCCTTCCTGGTGACGGAAAAGCTGCTCTACGCCCGTGCGAAGAACCTCTCCGGCATCTACGTCATGCCTGACGGCTCGTTCAACTACGACGACATTGAAGTGAAGTAAGCACTACTCCCTCCCTTCGGTGGGAGAAGCAACACCCCGTCATTCCGGCAGAGACCGGAATGACGGCGCAACTCGAGATCCTGCTGTTTTTTCCGGGTAAAAAATGCTGAATTACGTCATAAAACGCCTGCTGGGGTTGATCCCGACGCTGCTCATCGTGGCGGTGCTGGTCTTCCTGTTCGTTCACCTGCTGCCCGGCGATCCGGCGCGGCTGGCCGCCACGGTACAACTTGTGCGCCAGGATCTCGGCCTGGACAAGCCACTGCACATCCAGTTCGTGACCTATTTCGGCAACGCGCTGCAGGGCGAATTCGGCAAGTCGCTGCGCACCAAGCGCCCGGTGAGCCAGGAAATCGGCGAACGTTTTCTGCCCACGCTGTGGCTGACGCTGGCCAGCATGGGCTGGTCGGTACTCTTCGGCATGGGGATTGGCATCGTTTCCGCCGTATGGCGCAATCGCTGGCCTGACCGTGTAGGCATGACGCTCGCCGTCTCCGGCATATCCTTCCCGGCCTTTGCGCTGGGTATGCTGTTCATGCAGGTTTTCTCGGTCGAACTCGGCTGGCTGCCATCGATGGGCGCCGATTCGTGGAAGCACTATATTCTGCCGTCGCTGACTCTCGGCGCCGCCGTGGCCGCGGTCATGGCACGCTTCACCCGCGCCTCGTTCGTCGAGATACTGCAGGAGGATTTCGTGCGTACGGCCCGCGCAAAAGGTGTCAGCGAACCCGTGGTAGTTCTCAAGCATTGCCTGCGCAACGCGATGATTCCCGTTGTCACGATGATGGGGCTGCAATTCGGCTTTCTGCTCGGTGGTTCGATCGTCGTCGAGGTCGTATACAACTGGCCGGGCATGGGACGCCTTCTGGTCGATGCCGTCGAAATGCGCGATTACCCGATCATTCAGGCCGAAGTCCTCCTCTTCTCGCTCGAATTCATTCTGATCAATCTGGTGGTCGACGTGCTGTACGCCGTGATCAACCCGACCATCCATTACAAATAACACTGAGAACACGGAGACTGCGATGAGCGCCACCTCTTCCCTCGCCGCCCCCCATGCCGGTAACGTACGCACGCCCTGGACGGAATTTCTCCGCAAGTTCAAGAAGCAACGCCTGGCGATCGTCGCTGGCTACTTCGTGCTTTTCCTGGTCGTCGTCGCCATCCTCGCCCCCTGGATCGTCCCATTCGATGCCGAGAATTTCTTCGACTACGACGCACTCAACGCGACACCATCGCTCAAGCACTGGTTCGGCGTCGATTCGCTCGGACGCGACATTTTCAGCCGTATCCTGATGGGCGCACGCATTTCGCTCGCTTCGGGCATTGCATCGGTGGCCGTCGGCGCGGTGATCGGTACCAGCCTCGGTCTGATGGCCGGTTACTACGAGGGCTGGTGGGACCGCGTCACGATGCGCATCTGCGACGTCCTGTTCGCCTTCCCCGGCATCCTGTTGGCGATCGGCGTCGTGGCGATTCTCGGCAACGGTCTGACCAACGTCATCGTCGCCGTGTCGATCTTCAGCATCCCCGCGTTCGCCCGACTCGTTCGCGGCAATACGCTGGCCTTGAAACACCTCACCTACATCGAGGCGGTACGCAGCATCGGCGCCTCCGACTGGACGATCCTCATACGCCACATCCTGCCGGGAACGATCTCGTCGATCGTCGTCTACTTCTCGATGCGCATCGGCACGTCGATCATCACCGCCGCCAGCCTCTCCTTCCTCGGCCTTGGCGCACAACCGCCGACGCCGGAATGGGGCGCGATGCTCAACGCCGCGCGTGCCGACATGGTCAACGCGCCACACATCGCCATCTTCCCGAGCATCGCCATCTTCCTGACCGTACTGGCTTTCAACCTGCTAGGTGACGGCCTGCGCGACGCACTCGACCCGAAGATCGACCGCAAATGAATCCACCCCGCATCGGCACACTGCCCGCCGGTCCGCGCGACGCGATCAGCGACGTCGGCGAGATCCGCGTCGGTCACGTCACGCTCGATCGTGGCGCGATTCAGACCGGCGTTACGGTCGTCATGCCGCACGCTGCCGACCCGTTCGCCGACAAGATCCCCGCCGCCGCCGCGGTGATCAACGGCTTCGGCAAGAGCGTGGGGCTGATCCAGATCGAAGAACTC
>QKII01000178.1 GCA_003249625.1 Propionivibrio sp.
GAACTCGTGGTTGCCAACGGCCAGCGCATCAAAGCAGACACCGTTCATCATCGCGGCATCTGCCTTGCCCTGAAACAGGGTGTGGTAAAGCGTCCCGGTGGTTGCGTCGCCCGCGTGCAGCATCAGCACGTCGTTGCGACCGGCGTACGCCTTGAATGCCTGGGTAACCCGCGCAAAGCCCCCCAGCTCGGTGCGAGTAACGGTGCCATCGAGCATGATTTCGGCGTTGTCGAACGGCGCCAGTTGCGAGTGGTGGTCGTTGATGTGCACCAGGGTCACGTTCACCGGCTTGAGTTTCGAACCATCTGCCGCATGAAACCCACCACCGCAACCTGAAAGAATAGCTGCCACGGACATTGACAGCGCCGAAATGAGAAATTTCACGTTTTTCCAGAAGAACATGTGATAGCGGCATAATATCAAGACGCCCCCCGCCATAAAAAGCTCTCAAGGAGGAACTCCGAATGATGAAAGGTGCGTTGATCGGCTGTGGTTTTTTCTCTCGAAATCACCTGCACGCCTGGCGCCAGCTGGAAGGAGTCGAGATTGTCGCGCTCTGTGATACTGACGCATCGCGGCTGAGTGCCATGGCCTTGGAATTTGGTGTCAATCGCACCTATTCCGATGCGAGACAGCTCTTCGCCTCCGAACAACTCGACTTTGTAGATATCGCCACAACCGTAAAGAGCCACAAGCCCCTTGTGGAGATGGCCGCGGAGGCACGGGTGCCCTGCATTTGCCAAAAACCATTCGCGCTGACTCTCGATGACGCCCAGGCGATGGTCGATGCGTGCGAGGCGAGTGGCATTGCATTGATGGTGCACGAGAATTTCCGTTGGCAGGCACCGATTCAGGCGGCACATCGCGTCATTCAGACTGGGGCCATCGGAACGCCCTTCTGGGGACGCTTCAGCTTCAGATCGGCATTTGATGTCTACCGGGCGCAACCGTACCTGGCGAAAGGAGCCAGGTTCATCATCGAAGATCTCGGCATTCATATCCTGGACATATCCCGCTATCTTCTGGGGGATGCCACAGTGATCGCCGCCTCGACGCAACGCGTCAATCAAAGCATCGCGGGCGAAGATATCGCGACGATATTGTTGTCACATCAGCACGGTGCAACCAGCGTAGTGGATTGCAGCTATGCATCGCCACGCTCACGGGAATTGTTCCCGCAGACGCTGATCGAGATTGACGGAAACGCAGGATCGGTACAGGTAAGTGCCGATTATGTGCTCTCCGTTCATTGCGTGGATGGGGAATCGTACAGCGTGAGTTGTGAACCACCGCTGCATCCGTGGGCCGAACGACCGTGGTTCAATATTCAGGACAGCGTGCTGAACATCCAGAAGCACTGGCTCGAATGCCTGCATAAAGGCGTTGAACCGCAGACCTCGGGACGGGACAACCTGAAAACCCTGGAACTGGTCGAGCGCGCGTACGCTGCGGCTGGCGAACCGGTCAGCGTCCGGTAGGTGTTGATGGCATGGACAACGAAACGTCATTGGAACTGTTCGGCACACCGCAGCGGGTTGTGCCATTGCGCCGACTCGCCGCGGGTCGATTGGCGTGTTCATTCACTGAGGGCGGACTGCGCAACATCCGTTGGGACGATGTCGAGATCGTGCGGGGCATTTCTTATCTATTGCGCGACCGCGACTGGGGCACGATACCCGCGACGATCGAGGACGTCACGATTGACGTACACGACGAGACGTTTGCGGTCCGCTTCGCACTCACCGTAAACACGCCGACGGGACATCTTCTCGCGCGCGCCCGTATTGAAGGCACACGTGACGGCGCGCTTGTGTTCGAAGTGACTGCAATCCCGGATGCCGATATCGTAACCAGCCGCTGCGGTTTTGTCGTACTGCACCCGGCAAGCTTTTCAGGGAAGATCCTGCAGGTCGAACATACTGACGGCACGACGAGCAAGACCCGCTTTCCACGCGAGATCAGTCCATCGCAGCCTGTCTTCAACATTCGTTGCCTCACGTATTCCGCCACCGACGACTTGGTCGTGCAATGCAGGCTGGAGGCGGAACTCCCGGCAGATCCCGCAGGAAAGTTCGAGATGGAGGATCAGCGTAATTGGTCCGACGCATCGTTCAAGACATACGTAGCCTCATTGCTGGACCCATGGCCCTATGTACTCAACAAGGACCACGCTTACACGCAGAAGGTGCTTTTTTCCGTAGCAAGCAGCTTTGACCGGGCGCCTGCGTCGTCCATGGAGACTAACCAAGCCACCATCGAAATCGGGGAGCCGGGTGAAGTACGCATGCCACAAATTGGTGTGGGTGTTCCGCCGGGTCTACGCAAAGCGACCGACGAAGAGAACGCCGCGTTGATATCCCTTCGTGCAGGCTGGTGGGTATTGGAGGCGGATTTTCGCGATCCGGACGCCATCGATGACCTGATTACGGCCGCCACATTACGCGCCGGACTACCCGTCCACCTGCAGTTGGACGCCGTGGTGCCGAACACGCTAAAGCCTGATGACGCGGCAAAAGCGGTCGCAGATGCATGCAAGCGTGCGGGGCTGGTTATCGATGCGTTGCGACTGCTGCCTGCGTCCTATCTCAAAAGCTACCAACCCACCGGCATCTGGCCCGATCTGCCGCCCCTTGCTGAGTATGCCAAGGCAGCACGCAACCATTTTCCCTCCGCCCAAATCGGCGGCGGCATGTTCACCTACTTCACGGAGCTGAACAGAAAACGCCAACCGGCGGACGGTCTTGACTTCATCGGCCACAGCACCTGTCCGATCGTGCACGCGGCCGATGATATCTCCGTGATGCAGACGATGGAGACGTTGCCGCACATCGTTCAGAGCGTAAAAGCCCTTTGGCCGGCACTGCCCTACCGACTCGGGCCAGCGTCCATCGCGATGCGACGAAATCCGTATGGCGAAGCGCCCGCAGCCAACCTGACGCTTGAGCGGCTTGCAATGGCTGACTCGGACCCTCGGCATCGCGCTTTGTTCGGTGCCGCATGGACGGCGGCGTATGCCGCGGCTGTGGCCCCATTGGGTATTGACGTTCTGAGCCTGCAGGAATCCCACGGTGCCAGCGGCCCTCTTCCCAACGGGAGAACGACACCGGTTCCTTGCTGGTCGGTGCTACGCCGCTTGTCAGCCGCGGCAGGCACGCGGGTCATCCCCGTTAAAGTTTCCTCGGAGGGAATTTCAGCCCTGGCCTGGGAAAACGACAACGGCGCACTCGAAGGCATCGCTGCAAATGTAAGCGACCAGCCGCAATTGTGGCGATGTCTGCAACCCGTGAGCTTTGAGAATCAGTCGCCAGTCACCGAATTCAAGCTAAAGCCTTACGCGACGATGAGCTTCGTCGCGGCAAAGGGATAAGCCCCCAAGAGAACGCGAGCCGTCAGTTTCCGGCACCGTTCTCCAACAACCGCTGATTCAGCAAACAGAACGCCAGCGCTTTTTCGTCATTCTCCGTCATCGCCTCGCTGCCAGCAGCATAGTGCAGTCGAAAAGCGTAGCGCGCGGCATCCGGGTCGGTGGGCGAATAGCCCAGCGAGGCAAGCAAGCTCAGTAAATCCTGCCCTTCCGGCGCCGGCGCCCATGGCGCGTCGCACCACAGGCCGAAGCCGTTCTCGGCCAATCGCTGCCAGGGAAACCAGGCACTGGGATCGACCTTCCGGCCCGGCGCCACGTCCGCGTGGCCGACGAAATTCGCGCGTGGAATGCCATGGCGCTGCTGGACACCACCGAGCAGACCGAGCAGCGCCTCAATCTGCACATCAGGAAATGGCTCGTCACCGTCGTTGTCGAGTTCGATGCCTATCGAACTTGAATTGATGTCGGTATTGCCCCCCCACCAGGACTTCCCGGCGTGCCAGGCGCGATCGTTTTCCTCGACCAGTTGCACGACCTCGCCGTCGCGTCCGATCAGGTAGTGAGCACTGACCTTCCGCTCCGGATTGGTCAGAGTGGAAAGCGCCCTGTCAATTGTCCCGTTGCTGGTGTGATGCAGCACGACTAGGTTGGGCCGGCGCACGTCGAAGTTCGGCGATGGCACCTTCCGCGTAACCCCTGCAGGAAGTGGCGCCAGCGGTGCGCAAGCGGACAGCGCCAGGACAACCGGCAGCAAGCAGGTGGCAATCCGCTTTTTTCCGCTCACTTGACACCATCGCGTCATTCGCTGTCGAAGCCCATCAGCCGACGCTCGACGATGCGCCGGGCAACCGCCTCGGGAACATCGTTTTCCCACTCGCCACGCCCGCGACGGAGCGCCGCGAGCACTTCCCCGGCGTCGATGTGCATGTGCCGGTCGTCGAGCGGTATCAGCGAGAGCATCTTGTTGTTTTCGCGGAGAAAGTCAAGAAGGTGCCGGAGATTCGCCGGCACCTGCACGTTGTCCAGCGTGATCTCAGCCGACTTGTCGGAACCGCGAGGCCGCGAAGGATAAACGTACACGTAGGTGTTGTCCGGGAACAGCTTGCCGAATGCTTCGAGGATGCCGCCTTCAAGGCCCTCGTAGTATTTCTCGTCGAATAGGTAATGGAAGTCGCGCACCGAGAGAACGATGCCGATCGGCTTCTGCGTATAGCGGCGCAGGTAGGCGCGCAACCGGAAATAGCGCAGGTAGTCGGAGATCATCACCGTGTAGCCCATCGATCCAAGCAGATCGACACGGGCGAGAAAATCGGCATCGACGACGTTGTCCTCATGGATCAGCGAGTTCATCGTCACTTCGGCCAGCGAGACGATCTGCGAGTCATCCACTGCCGCCAGCTGGCTGAACTGCTTGAGACCGGCGGCCATCATGTCCTCATTGACGTTGGTCACCGGCTTGAAGTGGCCACGCATCACCATCACCGGCTTGCGGTAGAACAATTCCCCTGGTACGACTACCTCACCCGCCGGGTTGAACACCACCGTACGGGTAAGCCAGCTGCGGACCAGGTGCAGGTTCATCAGCCGGTTCTCGACTTCCTCGAAATACGGCCCGGAGAAGTGAATCAGGTCCACCTCGATCCGCTCTGGCCCGAGGCCATCGGCCAGGGCTTCGACGATCCACTCAGGCCTCTGGTGGTAGAAAAACGCGCCATGGATCAGGTTGACCCCGAGAATTCCCAGCGCATCGCTCTGCTGCGCGTTGTCGTTGTCGAGCATTCGCACGTGCAGGATCACATCGCTCGGTTCAGCGCCAGGGTGCAATTGCAGGCGGATGCCGACCCAGCCGTGGCACTCGTTCTTCTGCTTGAAACTGCGCGCCGTCACGGTGGCCGCGTAGGCGAAGAACGTGGTGTTCTTCGGCCGCACATCGCTGAGGCGCGAGACGACCTGGGTAAATTCCTTGTCGAGCATCTGCAACACCCGCGCCCGGCTTACATAGCGGTCGACCTGCCCGTAGATGTCGTCGCTGACCGCCATGTCGTACGCCGACATCGTCTTGGCGATGGTGCCGGCCGCCGCACCGACCTGGAAGAAGCGGCGAGCCACTTCCTGCCCTGCGCCGATCTCGACGATCGTACCGAACTTGTATTTGTCGAGGTTGACGGCCAGCGCCTTCTGGTCGGTCGTCAAGGATGTGTCGCGTTCGCGCATGCTATCTCCAGTCGCTAATCAGGTACGCCTCTTCAGGCTGGGAAGAGACCCGAAGCCAGCGCATTGAGTTCCAATCGAACAAAGCCGGAAGGATAGCGAAAAACAAAGCCCAAGGCCCGCGATCTTGCGAGCCTTGGGCCTATTCTGGCGAATCTGTGAAAAACTATCCGACCAGATCGTCCTTGATGAACGCCCGGACGATGCTTTCGAAATCCTGATCGCCCTTGAATCCGAGCATGTGCGCCCGGCTCATGTCCCAGCGCGTCGGCCAGGTCTGGATGATTCGCTGGATGGCGGGGTCCGGTTCCCAGCGGATCAGGCGGGTCGCAGGTTCTCCGGCGATCTTGCCAAGCACCTCGATCATCTCGAGCACGGAAACCGTTACGCCCGGCAGATTGAGAACATGGCGCTGCCCGAAGGCCTCGGCACCAAGGTTGTGCCCATGTATGAAACATTCGATCGCCTGGCGTGGCGACATCAGCCAGAGCTTCATATCCTGAGTCACCGGACATACGGCCTTCACGTTGTTCAGCGGCTCGCGAATGATGCTGCTCGTAAACGATGAAGCCGCCTTGTTCGGTTTGCCGGGCCGAACAGCGATTGTCGGCAGGCGCAACACACGTCCGTCGATAAAACCCTTGCGACGGTAATCGGAGAGCAGCAGTTCAATGATGGCCTTCTGCACCCCGAACGAGGTTTTCGGCTGCAACACCGTGTCGTCCTGCACGACTTCAGGCAGCGCGCCACCGTAGACAGCGAGCGAACTGGCGAAAACCAGCTTCGGGTTATGCCCGACCTTGCGACAAGTTTCGAAAAGCTTGCGCGACGCATCGATGTTGACCGAAAGGCCGAGATCGAAATCATCTTCGGCCTGCCGGCTGACGATGGCCGCCAAGTGGAATACGGAGGTCGTTTCTTCATCGATGACTTTGGACAGCGCGTCGGCGTCGCCAACATCCGCCGTCACCACATTGATCCGCGGATCATCGAATCCGAGTGCGGGCACGACGTCGAAAAGGGTGATCTGGTCAATCTTTTCTTCACGCAGCTCGGCGTTCTTCAGCGTACCGCGTTGCAGCAACTTGGCTGCCAGTCGCCGTCCCAAGAACCCGGCGCCCCCCGTAATCAGAACCTTCATCACATCTCCTTAAGCCAACCCAAACCGTCTTCGGTGCGGCCGCGTGGCTTGTATTCGCAGCCAACCCAGCCATCGTAGCCCATTTCGTCGAGCAATTTAAAGATGTGGCTATAGTTGATCTCGCCCTGATCCGGCTCGTTGCGGGTCGGGACGCTGGCGATCTGCACGTGTCCAACGCCGGCGAAGTTGTTCTTGAACGTCATCGTCAGGTCACCCTCGACGATCTGGCAGTGGTAGAAGTCCATCTGCACCTTGAGGTTCGGCAGGCCGATCTCCTTGCAGATCTCGTGCCCTTCCCCTTGGGTGTTGAGGAAATAGCCGGGCATGTCGCGCGGATTGATCGGCTCGATTACCAGCATGCGCCCGTGCTTGGCCAATTCCTGAGCGGCGTAGCGGACGTTCTCGACGTAGGTTGCGCGATGCTTGGCGCGATCGGCACCGGCAGGGAACAGGCCAGCCATGCAGTGGACTTTCGGCGTCCCCATCGCCAAGGCGAATTCGATGGCCTTGGCCACGCCCTCACGGAATTCCTGCTCACGTCCCGGCAACGAGGCGATGCCGCGCTCGCCTGCCGCCCAGTTACCCGGCGGCAGGTTGAACAGCGCGCTTTCAAGATTGTTTTCCTTCAGCCAGCCGGCAACCTCGGCCGGCGTGTAGTCGTACGGAAAGAGGAATTCGACGGCCTTGAAACCGGCCTTGGCAGCAGCGGCGAAGCGCTCGGGGAACGGCACTTCGTTAAACATCATCGACAAATTGGCGGCAAACTTCGGCATGACAGTCCTTTCAGTTCAGATATCCAGTTTGAATGCGACTTTAAGTTCCTCGATCTGCTCGGCGTTCAGGCAGTTGGTTTTCGCGTTCTGCAGGAGCAGGAAAATCTTGGCGGTTTCTTCCAGTTCCTCGGTGGCATAGATCGCTCCTTCGAGGTCAGGCCCGGAAACGACCGGGCCGTGGTTGGCCAGCAACACCGCGCTGTGCTTCGGTGCCAGCGTCTTGATCACGTCACCAAGCGCCTTGTCGCCGGGACGGTGATACGGAACCAGCGGCAGTCGGCCGATTTTCATGATGAAATACGGGGTCAGCGGCGGAATGCAGTTCTCGGGGTCGAGACCGCACATGCAGGAGACAGCAGCCGAGTGGGTCGAGTGCAGGTGAACGATGGCCCCGGCCTTCGGGCGCATTTCGTACATGCCGCGGTGCAGGAAGGCTTCCTTCGAAGGTTGATCGCCGGCCTGCACGTTGCCATCCCAGTCGAGCTTGGAGATGCGCGCCGGGTCGAGTTCGCCAAGACAGGAATTGGTAGGGGTAAGCAGCC
>QKII01000075.1 GCA_003249625.1 Propionivibrio sp.
GTGCTGATGCCGGCCACCGCGGCACGAATCCGGCTCATGCTGTCGACCGGGTCGATGTGCGAGAAGACGGTGAGAGTCCACGGTGTGCCGGGCATCGGCAGCGACTGCCAGAGGAATTTCCCGGCCACGGGATAAGCGGTGACGGTTTCCTGCTGCTCGTGATTCAAACGGACGACCCGTGCGCCGAAGTCGAGCAGCGAAAGCTCCTTGAATCCAAGTGGCTGAAGGGCGCGGCGGTTGTATTGCTGGGTACGGTCGAAGAGGCTGCGCGTGCTTTCGTCGAGAGGTCTCAGGGTAGTGAATTTCCAGTCCTGGACCGAGCTGAGAATGACGACGCCGTTTTCGTCGGCGACGAGTACCGGTGCTTCGACAGTTGTCCAGGATTTTTCGAGTTGTTCCAGGCTGACCTTGACCACGGCCACGCCGAGCACCTTGTCCTGGTCGGCGAGGGCGGACGAGAGGTAGTAACCGGGTTCGCTTCGCGTCGTACCAATGCCGAACAGGCGGCCGCTGCCGTTTTCCATGGCATCCCGGAAATATTCGCGGAAGGAGAGGTCTTCGCCGACGAAGCTGTCGCCGCGTCGCCAGTTGCTCGACGCGAGGACCTTGCCGCGGCGATCGAGGATGTAGATGGCGAGCGTGCCTGAGCGCTCGTTGAGGCGTTCGAGGTAGCCGTTCAGTGTGTTCGTCAGACGAGCGTTGTCGGGGTGAGCCAGGAGGTCGAGTACGTCGCGTTCGAGTCCGAGCGTTGCAGGAAAGTAAGCGTACTTGCCAATCTCGCGCTCCAGGCTGGTGGCGTAGAGGTCCAGCCGATGACGGCCGGTCGCCTGAAGTTCCGACAGACCCATCTGCTGGCTGATCCGGTAGGTGCTCCAGGCGACCGCGCCGACCAGCGCGGCGACAGTTAACAGGACGAGGAGAAGTCGGAGCGGATGAATTGGGCGCATACGGCAGTCTGGCGTTGCGGACAGGAGTCCGATGGTAGCTTAGCGGCGTCGAAGAGAGAACACGACGGCGCCATCAGGGGAAAAAAACGGCCCCGGGGAGGGCCGGGGCCGTAACATGCGCCGCGCCGGAGAGCCCTGGCGCGAGCGCAAAATGGTGGATGGCTTTGTGGCGGGGGTCAGGCGGTTGCCTTGGCTTCCTGTCCTTCCCAGCGTTCCAGATCGATTTCGTCCTCGCCTTTGGCCACGATGGCGGTGCATACCATGTCGCCGGTGACGTTGAGGCAGGTGCGGCCCATGTCGAGCAGGGCGTCGATGCCGAGGATCATCGCGTAACCTGCAGCCACGGCGGAACCCGCTTCGACCTTCAGGCCGATCGATTCCATCACCATCAGCAGCATGATCGCGCCGGCGCCGGGAACTCCGGCCGTGCCGATGGCTGCCAGCGTGGCGGTGGTTACCACGGTCATCTGCTGGGCGAAGGTCAGGGGCTGGCCGATGGCGTAGCCGATGAACATCGCACAGACGCCGAGGTAGATCGCGGTGCCGTTCATGTTGATGGTGGCACCCAGCGGCAGGGTAAAGGACGAGATCGAACGCGGGATGCCGAGCTTTTCTTCACAGACACGCATCGTGACCGGCAGCGATCCGCTCGATGAACGGGTGACGAAGGCGGTGATCATCGCTTCGTTGGCGCCCTTTAGGAACTTGAAGAAGCCCATGCGGAATACCGCCAGCAAGCCGCCGTAGCCGATGACCGTCAGGGCGATCAGAGCGAGGTAGACGGTCAGCGTCACCATCAGCAGCGGACCGAGTGCCTTCGGGCCTTGCTGGGCGAAGACGATGGAGATCAGGAAGAACACGCCGATCGGTGCATACTGCATGATGCCGTTCACGATCTTGTACATCGTTTCGGCGGCAGCATTAACCATCTCATGCAGGGTTCCGGCGCTCTTGACCAGCGAAGCATCCTTGGAATCCTTGAGGAAGGATATGGCCAGGCCGAAGAGCATGGCGAAGAAGATGATCGGCAACACGTCCCCTTTGGCCAGCGATTCGGCCGGGTTGGTCGGGATGATGTTGAGGAAGACCGTGGCCAGCGAGGGCGCTGCGGCTGCCTTTCCTTGTACGCCGGCT
>QKII01000200.1 GCA_003249625.1 Propionivibrio sp.
GGCAGCGACATCGCGCAGGTGGTAGCCGAGGCGTTTCTCGCCGCCAGTCCGACGGCGGATGTGGCGATCCAGAACGCTGGCGGCGTCCGCATTCCTCTGCCGACCGGTTCGGTGAGCATGGGTGATGCATTTTCCCTGTTGCCGTTCAACAACGTGCTGGTGGAGTTGCGGCTGAGTGGAAAGGAACTGCGCCAGTTGCTTGAGGAGGCTGTCTCCAACCATCTTGACAAGGGGAAGTCTACCGGTTCGCATCCCTACGCGGCCGGTATGCGCTGGGATCTCGACATGGCCCGATCCAAAGGCGAGCGCTTTGCTCATGTCCATATACGAGACCGGAGCAGTGGCCGTTGGCGTCCGCTCGACCCGGAGCGGGTCTACAACATCGTGACCAGCGATTTTCTTGCCAGCGGCAAGGACGGCTATGCGACGTTCGGCCTCGCCGCCGCACGTGGGGATGCAACGCCCAGTTACCTTCTTTATACGCAGACCTTCGTGGACTACGTTCGGTCTCGACCGGCGGTGGGGCGTCCCGAACGGGAGAGCTATTCTCACCAGGCGGTGATCACTGCCGATGGAATCCGGCTACCCTGAACGGGGGACAAGACAGGTACGCAGCTCGATAAATAATGAAGGGAGAGAAAAATACATGAACGCTTCGCTACAGAGCCTGCTGGGGATTTTCGGCTTGTTGCTCATCGCCTGGAGCCTGAGCGAAAACCGCCGCGTGCTGGCTTGGCGAACTATTGTCGCCGGTATCGTGCTGCAATTCGTTCTGGCGCTGGTTATTTTGAAAATTCCGGTGTTTCAGCGCTTTTTCTTCGCGCTCAATCATTTCGTCGATGCGTTCAACAATGCGACGCGGGCGGGAACGTCCTTTGTCTTCGGTTATCTCGGCGGAGGTCCGGCGCCTTTCGAGATGCGTTTCCCGGAAGCCGAGTTTGTTTTCGCCTTTCGCGCCTTGCCGCTGGTCCTGGTCATGAGCGCGCTGTCGGCATTGCTGTTCTATTGGCGTGTTCTTCCGCTTCTGGTCAAGGCTCTTTCCCTCATGCTGGAGCGGATTCTTGGACTCGGTGGCGCCGTCTGTCTCGGTGCGGCGGCCAACGTTTTTCTTGGCATGGTTGAGGCGCCGCTATTCGTGCGCCCGTATCTCAAGGAGATGAGTCGAGCTGAAATGTTCATCACCATGAGTTGCGGCATGGCCACCGTGTCCGGAACGGTCATGGTGCTTTACGCGACCATCGTCGGTTCGATCGTGCCGGATGCCATGGGGCACATCCTGATCGCTTCACTCATCAGTGCGCCTGCAGCCGTCGTCGTCAGCATCCTGATGGTTCCCAGCACGACACCGATGGTTGCCGGCGAACTGGTGCCGCCGGTGGTTTCGCACAGCAGCATGGATGCGATAACTCGTGGCACGGAAGACGGCGTCAAACTGCTGATCAACATCATCGCCATGCTGATCGTGTTGGTGGCGCTTGTGCAATTGGTGAACACCCTGCTGGGATTGCTGCCGTCCGTTGGCGGTCATCCTGTGACGATGCAGGCGCTCCTCGGCTATCTCATGGCACCGATTGTCTGGCTGACTGGCGTTCCGTGGAGTGAGGCAGTAACAGCGGGCGCCCTGATGGGCACCAAGACAATCCTCAACGAATTCATCGCTTACGTGGATCTGGCGCACCTGGACCCGGCGGTTTTGAGCCCGCGCAGCCGCGTCATCATGACCTATGCACTGTGCGGCTTTGCCAACCTCGGTAGTCTGGGCATCTTGATCGGCGGCATGAGCGCCATGTGCCCTGAACGGCGAGCGGATATCGTGCAACTGGGGGCGAAAACACTAATTTCGGGAACCCTGGCGACGTGCATGACCGGTGCGGTTGTCGGAATGATCCTTTAGCCGGCCGGGCGTTGACTACCTCTGGTTCGATTATGTGAGTGTGTCGGGCAAGGTTGCCGTCAGTTCCTGTGTCCGGGCCGTGGTGCTGCCGAGCAGCGCGAAGCCCAGCAGTTCGCCAGTCGGGCGTCGATAGAGAGCCTGCAGCCCTCCGTCGACTGTTTCGCACGTCCAGCCCCCCTCGGCTCC